>WLJZ01000019.1 GCA_009701525.1 Actinomycetota bacterium | reverse complement strand
TGGCAGTGTCCAGTTGTTTTATTGGCTGATGTGCGAAGTGTTGGAGTGCAAGGCGATGGCAGAACTTATGGTCATCCAATTGTTCTTCGCCCGGTCTCATCAGAAGATGCAATGACTGCAGATTGGAGTCGCATTCCTTACGAAGTATTGGAGAAGATTTCAACTCGAATTACAAATGAGGTTCGCGAGGTAAATAGAGTGGTTCTAGATGTAACATCTAAACCGCCAGGAACAATTGAGTGGGAGTAAATAAAAGTGAAGCAGAGATCTATCGTTGTCGTAGCAACCGTGGTTGCCACGCTACTGCTTGCACCTACCGCCAGCGCAGATGATAAGCCAAGGAAGTCGAAGAAGATCGCTCAAGTAGCTTCACTTGCATCTATCTGCAAACCAACAAGTGCTGTTGGTCATTCACCAAAGCGATTACCCATCCCATCAATAAAGCGACCACATGTTAATAAAATAATTACTCTTAAAACGAATTGTGGCGATATTCAAATCGCTGCAGATGGTGTTAGCGCACCACTAACTGTTATTTCAATGAGCTATTTAGCAAATAAGGGTTACTTCGATAGTTCTCCATGTCATCGCCTAACAACTCAAGGAATTTTCGTTCTGCAATGTGGTGATCCAACAGCTTCAGGTTCGGGCGGACCTGCATGGCAAGTACCAGATGAGAATCTGCCAAAGGGAAGTGGAAACATCTATCCTGCTGGCACAGTTGCGATGGCTAACTCCGGCCCTAATACAAATGGCAGCCAATTTTTTATTGTTTATGAAGATAATTCTCGACTTGGTGCTAATTACACAATCTGGGGCAAGGTAATTAAGGGCTTAGATATTGTTAAGACAATTGCGGGTCTTGGTTCAAATAATTCAAACGGCCCAGGCGATGGCGCCCCTAATCAAGCAATAACAATTGAGCGAACTAGCTCGCGCTAATTAATCGCTTGAAACAATTCTAAAGATTTCAGCAACTCGGCCATCTGCAAGACCATTTAACTTGGCATTCCGCTCGCCCCATTCGCGGACCATGTTCTCTAAGTTTGGATTATGTGCAGTCTGACTCACATGGGCATGAAGTGCGGCAATCTTCTTATCAAAAGTATCTGTTACATCTACAAAATGATCTGGAGTGTGATGTGACATCACCCAAACTTCTCGAACGCGCCAAGGTTCTAAACCTTCATCTTTAAGTAGATCTTCAAAGGCAAATGGATTTCTGGCATCAGGATAGACCGCTTGAATTGCGGCTTCGCCAGCGGCCATATGATCTGGATGACTTGAAAAAAGGCGATCCCAGTTTCGCTCGGGACTTTGAATTAACATTCGCTGCGGTTTGGACTTTCGGATTTGGCGCACAATTTGTTTGCGCAATTCAATAGTTGGTTCGAGCCAACCATCGCGGTGATTTAAGAATTCAATATTTGTAACACCAAGAACTTTTCCAGCATCGCGTTGTTCACGTTGTCGAATCTTGGGCATCTCTTCGCGCGGCACGTTTGGATCTTCCCCGCCTTGGTCGCCATTTGTACAGATGCAATATGAAACTTCGATTCCTTTGGCGGTCCATTGCGCGATAGTTCCGGCAGCCCCAAAATCTAGGTCATCTGGGTGGGCGGTTACGATAAGTACGCGTTCAATCTCGGAATCATCTAATGGAGGCATTGGGCAATCTTAGGAGAAGTTCTTACTTAATGTGAGTCGTTAGACTCCGACTCATGTCACAAGCTCCCATCCAAGATTTGGTAGATGGTCTCAACCCACAGCAGCAAGCCGCTGTAATACATGAGGGTTCGCCATTACTTGTAGTCGCAGGTGCGGGATCTGGAAAAACTCGAGTCTTGACGAGGCGAATCGCATATCTATTAGCAATGCGTGGCGTAAATCCCTACGAAGTTTTAGCGATTACCTTTACAAACAAGGCTGCGGCTGAAATGAAAGAGCGCGTTGCCGAATTAGTTGGTGATCGCGCAAGATCAATGTGGGTATCAACATTCCACTCTGCATGTGTCCGTATTTTGCGCCAAGAAGCAGCAAAGCTTGGTTATTCAAACTCATTCACAATCTACGACTCTTCAGATAGTTTGCGGTTAATAACTCTTGTTATGAAAGATATGAATTTAGATATCAAACGCTACGCTCCAAGAGCAGTTGCTGGTCTGATTTCACAGGCGAAGAATGAGTTACAGGGTCCCGCTGACTTTGTGCAATCTGCAGATAATGCATTTAACGAAGTTGTGGCAGAAGTTTTTGCGCATTATCAAAAGCGCTTAGTTAGCGCTAATGCAATGGATTTTGACGATCTAATAGGACGGACTGTTGAAATTCTTCAGCGCAATCCAGAGAGTCGCCAGCGATATCGCTCGCGCTTTAAACATGTCTTAGTAGATGAATATCAAGATACAAATCATGCACAATATATGTTGATTAAAGAGTTAGTTGGCACTGAAGGTGAAGGAATACCTCTTGCTGAACTTTGCGTAGTGGGCGATGCAGATCAATCGATTTATGCTTTTCGTGGGGCAAACATCCGCAATATTCTGCAATTTGAAGCGGATTACCCAAGTGCAAAAACTATTCTTTTGGAACAGAACTATCGATCTACCCAGAATATTCTCACCGCTGCCAACGCTGTAATTGCAAATAATGAAGGACGTAAAGCAAAAAATCTCTGGTCTGAATCTGGATCTGGCACAAAAATAATTGGCTATGTTGCAGAGAGCGAACATGATGAGGCCGACCATATAGTCTCTGAAATCGCCAGATTACGCCGGGAAAATATCTCGCTACCTGGGGATTCCGCAATTTTCTATCGAACCAATGCCCAGTCTCGGGTATTTGAAGAAGTTTTTCTGCGGTCAGCAATTCCATACAAAGTAGTTGGTGGAGTTCGCTTCTACGAACGGAAAGAAGTAAAGGATTTTCTCGCATATCTTCGAACACTAGTAAATGCTGAAGATGAAATTTCACTACGCAGAATTATCAATACTCCTAAACGTGGAATTGGCGATCGCGCACTTGATTCCGTTGATCTTCATGCCAAAAGCGCTGGAATCTCATTTTGGAGTGCGCTAAATCAGGCAGCAGAAGTTCCTGGCATTCCTACAAGATCAATTGCAGCAATCAATGATTTTGTTCATCTAATCTCCTCATTAACTGTTTTAGTGGAAGCCAAAACTCGCCCCTCGATAATTGCCCAAGCCGTTCTAGAACAATCAGGGCTGTTATACGAACTTGAAAAGAGTGATGACTTACAAGATGAGAGCAGAGTAGAAAACTTACAAGAATTAGTCTCAGTAGCAGTTGAATACGAAGAAGGCGAAGTAGAAGAAGGCGAAGAAATTTCACTGCTTGGCTTCTTAGAAAATGTTTCACTTGTTGCAGATTCAGATCAAATTCCTGATGGTAGCGATCATGGTGGTGTCGTAACTTTGATGACACTTCATACCGCAAAGGGCTTGGAATTTCCGACAGTATTTTTAACCGGCATGGAAGAGGGAATTTTTCCACACTCTAGAACTCTGGGTGATCGCGAAGAAATTGAAGAAGAACGTCGATTGGCTTATGTAGGTTTAACTAGAGCACGCGAGCGGTTATATGTATCAAGATCCGAGTATCGAAGTTCTTGGGGCGCCCCAACTTACAATCCACCTTCAAGATTTCTTTCAGAGATTCCAGATGAAGTAATTGAATGGAATGAACATGCACCAGCACCATCACGTGCAAGCGTTATGAAGACTTCACATTTCACACCAGCTCCGAGAGCAACAGGGCGAAAGGCTTCTACAACTATGGTCTTGGCAGTAGGAGATCGTGTGTCACATGACACATTCGGATTAGGCACTGTTGTTGGCGTAGTAGGCGAGGGCGATCGCGCAGAAGCGAGCATTAACTTTGGTTCCCTTGGCGAAAAACGGTTGTTACTACGATATGCGCCGGTAGAGAAGCTCTAAATAACCACTAAGATTTCCGCTATTCCTGATGTAAATAATTGAAGTATTCAACAACGAACGGGGTAACTAGTGGATCTCTTTGAGTATCAAGCTCGAGATCTTTTCGAATCACATGGCGTTCCAGTTTTAGGTGGCGCAGTTGCGTTTACACCTGCAGAAGCTGGCGCAGCAGCTGCATCAATGGGCGGACGTGTGGTCGTAAAAGCACAAGTAAAAGTTGGCGGACGTGGAAAAGCAGGCGGCGTAAAACTTGCCGAGAGTGCAAAGGATGCCGAAGAAAAAGCAGCAGCTATTCTTGGAATGGATATTAAAGGCCATATCGTTCACAAGGTAATGATTGCGCAAGCAGCGCCAATCGAAGCTGAATATTATTTAGCAATTTTATTAGACCGAGCAAATCGCAATTTCCTAGTCATGGCTTCAGTTGCTGGCGGTATGGAAATTGAAGAAGTAGCACATAAGACTCCAGAGAAACTAGCGAGAATTGGCATTGATCCAAATGTTGGAATCTCAAAAGAGAAGGCCCGCGAAATTGTTCTAGCTGGCGCATTTCCTGCTGATGTTGTTGATCAAGTTGTAGAGGTTCTACTTAAACTTTGGGCAGCATTTGTCGCGGAAGATGCAACGCTTATGGAAATCAATCCACTTGTAAAAACAAGTGATGGCAAAGTTGTCGCGCTAGATGGCAAAGTAACTTTGGATGACAGCGCAGATTTCCGTCACCCAGGCCATGAAGCGCTAATTGATCATGCCGCTGCAAACCCACTAGAAGCAGCAGCAAAGGCGAAGAATTTAAATTATGTAAAGCTAGATGGCCAAGTTGGAATTATCGGAAACGGTGCTGGATTAGTTATGAGCACGCTAGATGTTGTTGCTTATGCCGGTGAAAAATTCGGGGTTAAGCCAGCAAACTTCCTTGATATTGGCGGCGGTGCATCTGCTCAAGTAATGGCAGATGGCCTCGGAATTATCCTTGGTGATTCTGATGTGCGAAGCGTCTTTGTGAATGTCTTTGGTGGAATCACTGCATGCGACGCTGTAGCAAATGGAATTGTGCAAGCGCTAACAATGTTGGGCGATAAGGCCACCAAGCCAATCGTTGTTCGACTAGATGGCAACAATGTGATTGAAGGGCGCCGTATTTTGAATGATGCGGCACATCCACTAATCCAACAAGTTGAAACTATGGATGGCGCAGCAGCACGCGCTGCAGAATTGGCGGCGAAGTAATGGCTATCTTTATTAACGAAAATACCAAAGTTCTAGTTCAAGGTATGACTGGCTCTGAAGGTACCAAACACACTGCTCGCATGATCAAGTCAGGGACAAAAATTGTTGGTGGAGTTACACCAGGCAAGGGCGGACAGAGCGTTGAAATCGAAGGTGTAAGACTTCCAGTTTTCAATAGCGTTTCAGAAGCTGTTGCGGCTACTGGTGCAAATGCTTCAGTTGTATTCGTTCCACCTAAGTTTGCAAAGGCTGCGGTAATTGATGCAATCGATGCGAAGTTGCCACTTGTAGTTGTGATCACTGAAGGTATCCCAGTTCATGACTCTGCAGCTTTCTATGCTTACTCAGTAGAAAAAGGAACAACACGTCTTGTTGGTCCAAACTGCCCAGGTCTAATAAGCCCTGGAAAATCAAATATCGGAATTATTCCGGCAGACATTACTGGTCCAGGACGCATTGGTTTAGTTTCAAAGTCTGGAACTCTTACCTATCAAATGATGTACGAACTTCGTGATTTTGGATTTAGCACAGCAGTCGGAATCGGCGGCGATCCAATCATCGGAACAACTCATATTGATTGCTTAAAAGCATTCCAAGATGATCCTGATACTGATGCAATTGTGATGATTGGTGAAATCGGTGGCGACGCTGAAGAGCGCGCAGCGGCATTCATCGGTGAATATGTAACAAAGCCAGTTGTTGGTTATGTTGCAGGGTTTACTGCTCCGGAAGGTAAGACCATGGGGCATGCTGGTGCAATAGTTTCTGGTTCATCTGGCACAGCTGCTGCAAAGCAAGCCGCGCTTGAAGCGGTTGGAGTAAAAGTTGGTAAGACTCCAAGTGAAACAGCGCAGTTAATGCGCGATATTTTAAATAACAAAAAGGGTTAATTCTCTTGGGCCGCATCCTGCTGGTTACTTTTCAACAGGCGCTGCGCAGTGTGGCCCTAACTCTTTTCCCACTTAGTTTTATCGCGCTCTTTGCTTGGTCTACTGCAGGGAGTGCAACTGGAAATACCTCAGATCCAATTCGAGCTGCCATATGGATCTGGCTTTCTAGCCACTTAATTCCTTTTGAATTATCACTCGCCTCTGGTTTTGCTAGCGGAGCTCTTTCATACCTTCCACTAGGCGCAGTAATTTTTCCATGGCTTGCGATTCGTAATGGTTTTAAGAGATCAAGTGAATTTCTAGATAATCCTCGGGGCGCAAGATCCTTCTTAGTTATTTGGTATGTGGCTATTGGAACAGCTGCGGCAGTTTTCTCGCAGAGTGAAAATATAAGAGCAAATCTTATTCTGGCTCCGATATTTCTCTTGGTGCTTTCGTTAAGTGCGACTATCGATTATGAAAACGCCTTCTTTTCTAGAGTTAAGTTCCTTGGATTCTCTGCGATGGCTTTGCTCGGCTTGGCTCTGATAATTCTTGGCGCTTCACTTATTTTTCACTTTAGTATTGTGAAATCTCTAGCTGTTGTGATCCAACCAGGAATTGTTGGTGGCGCACTCTTCACGGTTCTACAAATTCTTTATCTACCCAATTTGGCAATTGCTACCCTGTCTTACCTTTTTGGGACTGGCTTCTCACTTGGACTTGGAACACATATTTCGCCAACAGTATTTGATTTAAATTCACTTCCAGCGATACCAGTATTTGGCGCCCTGCCATCATCAGAGCATCCACTCCTACTAAGCTTCTTAGCGCTTGCGATCCTAATTTTACTTCTCAACCAAATTGCAATATTTGCTAACTTTAAAGATTTCAAAGTTCGACAGAGCGAGGCCATTAAAACACTTATACCTTCGCTCTTAATCCTTACCCTGATTTCATACTTTGCGGGTGGCACGCTACTCACCCAGGATATGGATCCAGTCGGAGTAATTTGGTGGAAGCTGCCGGTGCTCTTTTCGGCAATTGCGATAGCGCTATTGGTTATCGGGCTCTATATTCCAAAATTGATAAAGATAATCAGAGCCCATAAGAGCGAGATATAAATGCGAATAGTTCTCTTAGCTTCGGGATCTGGATCTCTAGCACAATCAATAATTGATGCAACTAAGAGTGGAAAATTGCAGATTGAAATCAGTGCTTTAATTTCAGATCAGGAGAGTGGTGCACTTAGCCGTGCTTCATCGGCAGGAATAACAACAAAATATCTGCCGATGATTTCAGATCGAAATAGTTGGAATACTCAACTTCTAAATTATGTAGAGAGTTTAAATCCAGATCTTGTTGTTAGCGTTGGTTTTATGCGAGTACTTGCGCCCGAATTTGTCGCCAAGTTTCCAACTATCAATACCCACCCTGCGCTATTGCCAAATTTTCCTGGAGCCCATGGCGTGCGAGATGCGCTAGCGGCAAAGGCAACGAAGTCTGGTTCAACCGTTCATTGGGTTGATGCAGGAGTTGATACTGGAGAAATCATCGCGCAGAAAGAGATAGCAGTTCTCCCCGGCGATGACCTGGAGAGTCTGCATGAACGTATTAAGATTGTGGAACGAGAGCTCATCGTTGAGACTATTCAAGATTTAATAATTAATGGAATCCCAGGGCGGAACTAATGGATCGCAAAGCTATAGCAAGAGCGCTTGTCAGCGTCTACGACAAAACTGGGTTAGTAGAACTTGGAAAATCTCTAGAAAAAGCTGGAGTCGAAATACTTTCAACCGGTTCAACTGCAAAAACTCTTAGAGATGCCGGCGTAAAGGTTATTGCTGTTGAGGAGTACACCGGATTTCCAGAGATGCTTGGTGGCCGGGTAAAGACGCTTCACCCAAGAATTCACGGCGGTATCTTGGCCGACCAGAACGATGCTGATCATTTAGCCCAATTGAAATCTCAAGATATTGCGCCCTTTGATTTAATCGTTATTAATCTTTATCCATTCACCGAGACAATAGCGAGTGGCGCAAAGTTTGAAGAATGTATCGAACAGATAGATATTGGCGGCCCAAGTATGTTGAGAGGCGCGGCAAAGAATCACAATAGCGTCGCTGTTATCTCCGATCCCACGCAATACCCACAACTTGAAAGAGCGCTAGCACAAGGTGGTTTTAGCCTTAGCGAGCGTCGTGAACTAGCAATGAAGACATTCCGCAAAACGGCTGAATATGACATTGCAATTTCCCAATGGTTAGCTGGCGAGTTAGATCAAAGTGATTGGCGTGCAAAAGTTTGGAAGAAAATTTCAGATCTTAGATATGGTGAAAATCCACATCAAAGTGCAAGTGTTTATTTAGATAGCTCTGTTCCTGTAGGTATTAGTAGCGCAAAACAACACCATGGCAAAGAGATGTCATTTAATAATTACACCGATGCCGATGCAGCGCTTCGTGCCGCATATGATCACAGTGAACCATGTGTTGCAATAATTAAACATGCAAATCCCTGCGGAATTGCAATTGCAAGCGAGATAGCAGCCGCACATAAAGCCGCTCATGAATGTGATTCAGTCTCTGCTTTTGGTGGCGTAGTTGCTGCAAATCGCAAGGTTTCGGTTGCCATGGCAGAAGCACTTAGTGAGATTTTCACTGAGGTTGTAATCGCACCAGGCTATGAAAACGGCGCAATTGAAATCCTTTCAAAGAAACCTTCAATTCGGATCCTTGAAATTTCAGATTACAAGATAGCTAAAGAGGAGCTTCGTCCAATATCAGGTGGACTATTAATCCAAGATATGGATTTAATCGATGCAGAGGGCGACGAATCCTCAAATTGGCAACAAGTGTCTGGTGAAAAAGTTAGTGCTGAAGTATTACGTGATTTGCAATTCGCATGGCGAAGTGTGCGTTCAGTAAAAAGTAATGCGATTTTATTAGCAAAAGCCGGAGCTTCAGTTGGCGTCGGCATGGGGCAAGTAAACCGAGTAGATAGTGCAAAACTTGCAGTTTCTAGAGCCGGTGATCGCAGCACAAATAGCGTCGCAGCTAGTGATGCATTTTTTCCATTCCCAGATGGTCTACAAATTTTGATTGATGCTGGAGTTAAAGCCGTTGTGGCACCTGGCGGAAGTGTGCGCGATGCTGAAGTAATCGAAGCCGCAACCAAGGCCAATGTGGCGATGTTCTTCACGGGCGTCCGCCATTTTTCACATGCTTAGCTCTTCTAGATAGGATTCGAATATGAGCGCAATGATTCTTGATGGCAGAGCCACCGCGGCGCTAATAAAAGATGAGCTCGGCAAAATTGTTGCAACCATGAAAACAAAACCTGGACTTGGAACCGTGCTTGTTGGCGATGATCCTGGTTCGCACTCATATGTAGGCGGAAAGCATAAAGATTGCGCCGAAGTTGGCATTAATTCGATTCGAATAGATTTACCAGCAACTGCATCAGTGCGAGACGTTCTTGCGGCAATTCATGATTTAAATAGTAGTAAAGAGTGCACCGGATACATTGTGCAACTTCCAGTACCAAAAGGTATAAATCCAAATCTGCTTCTTGAAAGCATTGATCCTGCAAAAGATGCAGATGGCTTGCATCCACTTAATTTAGGAAAGTTAGTTCTAGGAGAGCGCGCGCCGCTACCTTGCACACCTCGAGGAATCCTTGAACTTCTTTCACGTTACAACTTGAACACATCCGGCAAAGAGGTAGTTGTGATGGGTCGAGGGTTAACTGTTGGTCGCCCACTTGGACTTCTGCTCTCGCAAAAAGGGAGTGATGCAACTGTGACAATTACACATACCAAAACTATTGATGTAATTTCACATACCAAGCGCGCAGACATAATTGTTGCAGCTATTGGTAGCGCACATTTCCTACGTGCAGAGATGATCAAACCTGGTGCAGTAGTTCTAGATGTTGGTATAACAAGAACAGATGCAGGCTTACTCGGTGATGTTCATCCAGATGTTGCAGGGATTGCTAGCGCAATTGCGCCAATGCCTGGTGGAGTTGGTCCAATGACTCGAGCGATGTTGTTAACTAATGTTGTTGAAATGGCGCAGAGTAAATAATGAAAATAGCAATCGATCAATTAAGAATTGCAGCATTTGCTCTAATTGCAGTTGGCGTACTGCTCGGAATATTCAATGTTGTTAGAACTGGGGCGATTGCAATTGCGGTTGGAACTGGAATTATCGTTATCACGAAGTATTTACGCTCAAATCGCCACCGAAAAATCGAATTAATCCTGCCAATCGGAATGGCTCTACTGCTTTTTGTGGTGGCGCTCACACTGCCACATGCCAAGTAATATTTAGCCATTGAATTCCCTCAATTTTAACGAAAGCAAGTAAGTCCCAATTAGGTTAAGAGGAGATACGAGAACATGAGCAGATCAGGAAAAGTCACAGTAGTTGGTGCCGGATTTTATGGTTCGACAACTGCACTTCGATTAGCAGAATATGACATCTTTGAAACAGTAGTTCTAACAGATATTTTAGAAGGTAAGCCAGAGGGCTTGGCGCTAGATATGAATCAATCACGATCGATTGAAGGTTTTGAAACAAAAATAGTTGGAGCAACAACTACCGCTGATGGCGGGGGATACGAAGCAACTGCAAACTCTGAAGTTGTAGTAATTACTGCCGGACTTCCACGCAAGCCAGGTATGAGCCGTATGGATCTAATCGGTGTAAATGCTGGAATTGTTCGCGGCGTAGCTGAAAATATTGCGAAGCATTCACCAAATGCCGTAATCATCGTGGTGTCAAACCCACTTGATGAAATGACAGCGCTAACCCAACTTGCAACTTCATTCCCAAAGAATCGCGTAATGGGACAAGCAGGAATGTTGGATACCGCGCGTTTTACTAACTTTGTAGCTGAAGAGTTAAAGGTTCCAGTTTCTTCAGTGAAGACCTTAACTCTTGGTTCACACGGAGACACAATGGTTCCAGTACCAAGTCGTTGCACGGTTAATGGCAAGGCACTTACTGAACTGTTGGATGCCGCAAAAATCGAATCACTAGTTGATCGCACTCGAAATGGTGGCGCTGAAGTTGTTGCGCTACTAAAAACTGGTTCTGCATATTACGCACCATCTGCAGCAGCGGCCAGAATGGCTAAGGCCGTTAAAGAAGATTCTGGTGAAGTAATGCCAGTCTGTGCTTGGGTTGATGGCGAGTATGGAATTAGCGGTGTTTATCTCGGCGTTGAAGCTGAAATCGGCAAGAGTGGTGTTCG
>WLJZ01000018.1 GCA_009701525.1 Actinomycetota bacterium | reverse complement strand
TTGTAATATCTGACCAATCTTCAAACCGCGATTAATTTAGGGAGATCATGAATTTCTCAGTTCTGACCAGCCAATTCTGGTCTCTATTACTATCCGGTGTCTCACTCGGATTGATTTATGTGCTTATCGCACTTGGCTACACGATGGTTTATGGCGTACTTCGCCTAATTAACTTCGCTAACTCTGAAATTTTCATGGTCGGAACATTCGCTGTTGTCTTCGCCGAAACTGGGCTGACAGGACACACGCTAGATTCTGAACCACTTAAAGGAATTCAATTAGTTCTCACACTTGGTTTGGCCATGCTTATTGCCATGGCTGCATCTGGCTTTACTGCAGTGATGGTTGAGCTTCTGGCTTATCGCAGATTACGTGCTCGTGGAAATAACCGTCTTGCAAGTTTGATCTCTGCAATTGGTATGTCTATTGCGCTCTCTGAAGCAGCGAGCATTCTTACTGATGCCAGACCACAATCAAACCCACGCCTTCTTGAGAAGACAACTTTAGGCGAAATTGCTGGCGCTAACTTCCGTATCGATACGGTTATCGTTTTAGTCGCCGCAATCATTATGTTTATTCTGCTTGATCGTTTCGTTAATAAAACCCGCATTGGAATCGCAATCCGCGCCGTCTCTATGTCGGAAGAAAATGCCAAACTTATGGGCGTTAACTTAAATCGAGTTATCTCAATTACCTTCCTTGTTGGCGGCATTATGACTGGCGCCGCAGCGTTCTTGTTTATGACAGTTTACGAAACCACAAAATTCACGGTTGGATTCAACTTAGGTCTAGCTGCCTTTACCGCCGCTGTTCTTGGCGGAATCGGAAATCTACGTGGCGCTTTCTACGGTGGAGTCACACTCGGAATCATGGAGACCATGTCTGCTGCGGTTCTTGGTAGCCAGTGGAAGGCTGTTACAGTCTTCGTAATTTTGGTTCTAGTTCTTCTAGTCCGTCCAAATGGTTTATTTGGCGAAGCTATCCAGCAAGCGAGGGCCTAATCGATGATTAATTTAAGAGATGCAGGTTCAAAGTTCTGGGATCGTTTAAATCCGATCCAACGCCGAGTCTTTGTCTTGGCTTCAATAGCATTCCTACTAGTCGTTCCTTACCTAAACGAGTTTGGACCAACTAGCTTTCTAAATACGCCAATCGCTTCATTTAGAGATGCACTTGTATACCCAATTGGGATGTTCGTGCTTATGGCACTTGGTCTTAACATCGTTGTAGGAAAGAGCGGTCTGCTCGATTTAGGTTATGTTGCGTTCTTCGCAATCGGTGCCTACACCGGAGCAATTCTCTCAACGACAACTAGTTTAAATATGTGGGAAATTCTTCCAATCGGTATTGCACTTGCAATGCTCTCGGGAGTGATTCTGGGTCTGCCAACACTTCGACTTCGCGGCGATTATCTTGCGATTGTTACTCTTGGATTCGGTGAAATCACACGTATCGTTGTTCTGAACTCTAAGTTCACTGGCGGAACAAATGGCGTGCCAAATATTCCACCACCACCAAAAGTCGGCCCTATTGTCTTTGACATCATGAATCCGCAGAATTATTACTATTTAGTTGTTGTAATGATTCTTCTGACAATTTGGATGATTCGCCGTTTAACAATTCGCCGTCCTGGACGTGCTTGGGAAGCTATCCGTCAAGATGAAGATGTCGCGATGCTTATGGGTGTACCAACTCTCAAGTACAAGCTCTGGTCTTTCACGATCGGCGCAGCAGTTGGTGGCGCAGCCGGAGTTGTCTTCGCATCGAAGGTAATGGTTATTGCCCCTGGAATGTTCGACTTCCAAGTTTCAATTCTTATTCTTGCCTGCGTAGTTTTCGGCGGAATCGGAAATATTTGGGGAGTGGTTCTAGGCGCAACGCTTCTTGCTTATATTCCAGAGCGGATCCGCTTCTTGACCGAATCACGCCAATTGGTCTTCGGACTTGTTCTAGTAATCATGATGAACTTCCGTCCCGATGGCTTATTGCCGCGTAAGAAACGTGAAAAAATCAAAGATAAGAATAAGGAGATCAAATAATGTCTGAAAAAATACTTGAACTCCGTAATCTAACAATGCAATTCGGTGGCGTTAAAGCACTTGATGATGTGAGCATCCATGTAAACAAGGGTGAAATCTGCGCATTGATCGGACCAAATGGCGCTGGCAAAACAACAGTATTCAACGTAATCACTGGGGTCTACCAAGCTACATCTGGCGATATCGTCTTTAATGGCTCTTCAATTTTAGGAATGAAGCGACATTTAATTACCAAACTCGGACTTGCTCGCACCTTCCAGAATGTTCGACTATTTGGCGATATGACAGCTCTAGAAAATGTCATTACTGCTACCGACGTTCATAAGAAGTCAGGGCTAGTTGGCGCTCTATTTGGTTCTCCTAAATCACGACGTGAAGAGAAGGCGTCAAAGGCTCGCGCCCACGAACTTCTAGAATTTCTCGGCATCGATCATCGTGCCGATCAATTAGCAAAGAACCTGCCATATGGCGATCAACGTCGCTTAGAAATTGCTCGTGCACTTGGAACCGAACCACAAGTTCTTCTTCTGGATGAGCCAGCTGCGGGCTTTAACCCGGCAGAAAAAGTTGCGCTTGCAAATGACATCAAAAAAATTAGAGATGCGGGCTACACCGTTCTATTAATCGAGCACGATATGTCACTGATTATGGGCATTTCTGATCGAGTTATTGTTATCGATTTCGGTAAGAAAATCGCCGACGATATCCCAAGTAAAGTTCAAAATGATCCGAAAGTTATCGAAGCCTATTTAGGAGCACCCGCTGATGCGTCTTGAAATTAAAGATCTACGTGTTTTCTACGGCAAGATTGAAGCTATCAAAGGCATTAGCGTTGTAGTAAACCAGGGCGAGATTGTTACCTTAATTGGAGCTAACGGCGCTGGCAAGACTACGACTCTAAAAACTATCTCCGGTCTTCGCCCTGTAACTAGTGGATCAGTAACTTTTGATGGCCAAGATATTTCAAAGATGCAACCACACGATCGAGTAGCACTTGGTATTTCGCAGGCACCTGAAGGTCGAGGAATTTTCCCTGGCATGAGCGTTCTTGAGAATCTGGAAATCGGTAAGTATTTCCGTAAAGACCGTAGACATGAAATGAAAGAAGATCTCGAGAAGGTTTACCACCTATTTCCGCGCCTTAAAGAGCGCGCATTTCAGGCTGGCGGAACTCTCTCTGGTGGCGAACAACAGATGTTAGCTATCGGTCGCGCACTTATGGCAAGACCAAAGGTGCTTCTACTTGATGAGCCTTCAATGGGTCTAGCGCCAATGATGATTGCCAATATTTTCAAAATTATTACCGAGATCAACACCGAACTTGGAACAACAATTCTTCTAGTTGAACAGAATGCTCAGCAAGCGCTACAACGTGCGCATCGGGCATATGTAATGGAGACTGGAAAAATTGTAAAGGAAGCTAAAGCATCAGATTTGTTAAATGATCCTGATGTGCGCGCTGCCTATCTTGGAACCGGCGCCGACGCTCACTAATTAATTTCGTTCGGCGAGAATCAAGCAAGTAATTCTGGAGGTACAGGTTTTTTCTCCTGCCTCATTTGTTATGACTACCTCGTAACAGCAGAGAGTTTTTCCAAGCGAGATTGCTGTTGCGGTACCGATAACAAAACCAGATGTAGCAGATTTGTGGTGCGTGGCATTGATATCTACGCCAACAATTTTGCGGTGAACTCCAGCATGTAATTGAGTTCCAATAGAACCCAAGCTTTCGGCGAGCACAACACTCGCACCGCCGTGAAGTAGCCCCATTGGTTGCGTGTTTCCTTCAACCGGCATCTTGGCGACGAGCCGTTGGGGCGAGGCTTCGAGAATCTCAATTCCCATTTTTTCACCTAGCGCGCCACTGCCACGCTTCTTCAAAATTTCAAGGAAATCATCCATGTTGCTAAGTCTAACCAATAGACTCACGGGAAATGAGCGCAACTAAAAAACTTTTATTAATCGATGGTCATTCTCTGGCCTATCGAGCGTTCTATGCCTTGCCGGCCGAAAATTTCGCCACTTCAACCGGGCAGCACACGAATGCAATTTACGGCTTTGCTTCGATGCTCATAAATTTGATCTCATCGGAGAAGCCAACGCATATTGCTACCGCCTTTGATGTATCTCGCAAGACTTTTCGTTCAGAGCGCTTTCCTGAATATAAGGCCAATCGATCTGCGACTCCCGATGAATTTAGATCTCAAACTAGTTTTCTCTTCGACTTAGTTCATGGCTTTGGAATTAGGCATTTTGCAGTTGAAGGTTTTGAAGCTGATGACATCATTGCAACTCTGGCCAAACGGGCAGAGGTTGATGGTTTTGAAGTATTGATCTGCACGGGGGACCGGGACTCGTTCCAGCTTATTAACTCCAAAACTACAGTTCTATATCCAAAACGTGGTGTCACAGATTTAGCGCGCATGACGCCGGAAGCAGTTCTAGAAAAATATGGTTTAACTCCAGCGCAGTATCCAGATTTCGCTGCTCTTCGCGGCGATCCAAGTGACAATCTTCCCTCAATCCCGGGAGTGGGCGAGAAGACGGCTGCTAAATGGATTGCAGAATATGGGTCGCTCGAAAAATTACTTTCTAACATCGAAAAAGTTGGCGGAAAAGTAGGAGACTCGCTACGAGCAAATATTGCTAGCGTCCAACTAAATGCCGAGCTGACTCATCTGCGTAGCGATATGAGCATTGAGACCTCAATCTCCGAACTACTTTGGGATGGCATTAAGAGCGCCGAACTTTTTGCACTTCTAGATAATCTCGAAATTAAAGCGCTTAAGGATCGTGTAAAAAACCTTGGTTCGAGCGTTTCTGATGAACCCGTTACTAAAGTTGCCGCAAAAGCATCGAAAGTTATTTCAAAAGAAATCACGGCTGATGCATTAAGTGATTTACTTTTGAACCACACAAAGCCTATCGCGATTGAATGTTCTGCTCCTGAAGGTAAAATTCTAGAATATGCGATTGCGCTAGATGAAGTGACTTTATATCTTGTCCGTGATTCCAAAGTTGGCAAATGGTGGAATGATGTCAAGCTTCCTAAATATTTGCATGGCGCTAAAGAGTTGATTAGGAATTATCCAATCGAGGGTTTGACCTTTGATACCGAACTCGCCGCCTACCTAATTAATCCTGGAGGTCGCAATCTTTCTCTTCCAGATTTAACCGAGAGATTTCTTGGCTTAGTAAATGCAGAGCAAGAAGAGTCCCTATTCTCACAATTCGATGGGCTTGGAGCGGTTTCGATACTTCAGCTTGTCCCAATTTTAAGCAACGAATTAGCTTCGCGCGAGATGAGCGCTTTGATGAATGATTTAGAAATACCAGTATTAATCGAACTTGCCGATATGGAGAGAACTGGTATTGGCGTAGACACAAGTAAATTACGCGGGCTTTCCGCCTTCTTTAGAGGTGAGGTTGAACGCGAAACTAGTGGCGCTCATAAGGAGGCGGGCAAGGAATTTAATGTTGGTTCACCTAAGCAACTTCAAGCAATTCTCTTTGACGATCTAGGACTTCCCAAGACGAAGAAGATCAAGACCGGATTCACAACTGATGCCGAAAGTTTGGATTGGTTATTTGCTAAAACTAAGCATCCAATCCTCAAACATCTACTCCGGATTCGAGAGACCAGTAAATTGCTTACAACCGTTGATGGATTGATTGACGCAACTGCTAGTGATGGTCGAATCCACACAATTTTTCAACAGACTGTTACAGCCACCGGTCGGCTCTCTTCAACCAATCCGAACTTACAAAATATTCCTGTGCGAACCGAAGAAGGTCGCAAAATTCGCGATTGTTTTATCTCAAAGGATCCTTACATAACCTTATTGACTGCTGATTACAGCCAGATTGAAATGCGAATCATGGCGCATCTTTCAAAAGATGCTAATTTAATCGAAGCCTTTAAAATGGGTGAAGATTTACACTCCACTGTTGCTGGATTAGTTTTTGGTGTTAAGCCCGATGGTGTTGATCCAGAAATGCGACGTCAGATAAAAGCAATGTCATATGGACTTGCATATGGGCTATCTGCATATGGTCTGGCGCAACAATTGGATTTGTCGCCAACAGATGCGGCAATCTTGATGGATAAGTACTTCGCTCGCTTTGGTGGAATTCGCGATTATTTGGCCCAAGTTGTTGTTATCGCTCGCGATAAGGGATACACCGAAACGATTATGGGAAGGCGGCGCTATCTTCCCGATCTAACAAGTGATAACCGACCAAGACGTGAAGTAGCTGAACGTATGGCGCTAAATGCACCTATCCAGGGATCAGCTGCAGACATCATAAAAGTCGCGATGCTAAATGTTGGAAAAGCCCTGGTAGCAAATGATTTAAAGTCGAGGTTATTGCTGCAAGTTCACGACGAGTTGATTCTCGAAGTTGCAAAAGGGGAATCGGAGATACTCTCCGAATTGGTAAAAAAAGAGATGGGTAGCGCCTTTGAATTATCAGTGCCGCTAGATGTAAATATCGGAATCGGTACAAGCTGGGATTTAGCGGCGCACTAATTAGTTTTATCTAGCGCGGTATTTATCGCTTCATCGTCCTCGCTCTGAGTTGGAAGTCGATCAGCTGATTGCAGCAATCTATGGCCCCGAAAAATTGTTAGATACCCCATCAAAACGCAGATGCTCATTGCAGCTAAACAATATCTTGGCGAAAGCGTTTCACTTATGTAACCACTAACAGCGGCGCCAATTGCAAGAGCGGTTCCCTCAAAGGTCCAGAGCCAACCGATTGCAGCAGTAGGCGCACCTTTAGGACGAACTGCTTCAACTATTTCCCAATAGAAAACCATCTGCATTCCGCCAGCGAGTCCGAGAAGCGCAGAAATAATTAGCAGGCTCCAATCTGGATTAGTAGCAGCGAGTGGCGCGCAAACAATTACCCAGAAAAGATAGGTGCTTCTAAATGCTCGTAGTGGCGTTACCTTTTTTGAAATTAAACCAGCGAGCAAACTACCGAAGATATTAAAGATTGCCATAACCGCAAATATCAAGCCGGTTCGATTGGCAACGCCCTCTAAAGTTGTAAAAGCTGGTACCCCAGTTTCAAAGAGTCCATAGGCCAGGCCAATAAATATTCCTTCTGCAATTAGCAATCTGATTGCGGGCATTTTCAAAAGATGATCTGCACCTGGTTCCTTCTTCTCGGGAATCCAAGTTCTAGTAACTTTTAAAAGTGCTAAAGCAATTCCACCCAACAACATCGCTGCGGCGCAAACGTTTAGTGCACTTTTGGGGGAGTCAGAAAGAGCAAGTGATGTAACTAGAACTGGCCCAACTACTGCCGCGGTACTCATCACTGCAGTATCTACAGCGAATATCGCACGTTGTTTATTCTCGGGAACGACTATTTTCCAGAGTGGACGAACCGCAAGATTTATTGGGGGTGCGACTGCTCCTAAAACTAAAGAGATTGTTATGAGAGATGCTTTTCCGTTGGCATAATTGAAGAAAACTATTAGGGCCGCATATGACGGTACTAATACTCGAAGCGGCCAAGTTAAGCCATATCTATCGATGAAGACCGAACGAATTCCAACCGAGAGAGAAGAGGCGAGTCCATTTAGTCCAACTGCAAGACCAGCAATAGCAATTGAGGAAGTTGTATTTTGGACTTTGAAGAAGATGCCGAGCGAGATCATGCCGTAGGCCAAACGAGCCGGTATCGAGCTAATCAGCAGTTGCTGAACTCCCTTCATTCGCAAGAGTTCTAGATACGCGTGCATTTTCCGATTCTAGACCCCGATTTTGACCATCCACCAGCACGCAAGTAGCCTTGGCCCTTCATGAATCAGCCAGATTTATGTAATTTATGAACCGTCCTATTCCTACTACTTCTATCCCTTCGGAGAATTTTGACCCCTACACAAATCACAGTAAACGACATCGGCTCAGCCGAAGATTTTCTTGCCGCAATTGAAGGCACAATTAAGAATTTTAATGATGGCGATCTAGTTATCGGAACCGTTGTTCAAATTGATCGCGAAGAAGTTTTGGTTGACATTGGTTACAAAACAGAAGGCGTAATTCCTTCACGCGAACTTTCTATCCGCCACGACATTGATCCTTCAGAGATAGTTTCTGTCGGCGATCGCGTTGAAGCACTTGTTATTACTAAAGAAGATAAAGAAGGCCGCCTGATTCTTTCCAAGAAGCGCGCACAATATGAACGCGCATGGGGAGATATCGAAGGCAAGAAGGAACGTGACGAGGTTGTCACAGGTACAGTTATTGAAGTCGTTAAGGGTGGCTTGATTGTAGATATCGGTCTACGCGGTTTCCTACCAGCATCACTAGTTGAAATGCGTCGCGTTCGTGACTTGACTCCATATATCGGACAACAAGTTGAAGCCCGCATTATCGAACTAGATAAGAATCGCAACAATGTTGTTCTTTCGCGTCGCGCATTCCTAGAGCAAACTCAATCAGCATCACGCACAACATTCTTGAACCAACTAGAAAAGGGTCAAGTTCGTTCAGGCGTAGTCTCTTCAATCGTTAACTTCGGTGCTTTCGTAGACCTAGGTGGCGTTGATGGTCTTGTTCACGTGTCAGAGCTTTCATGGAAGCACATCGATCATCCAAATGAAGTTGTCGAAGTTGGCGACGCAGTAACTGTTGAAGTTCTAGAAGTCGATTTCGAACGTGAGCGCGTCTCACTCTCTCTCAAGGCAACCCAAGAAGATCCATGGCAAGCATTCGCTCGCACACATGCGATCAACCAAGTTGTTCCAGGAGAAGTTACAAAACTTGTTCCATTCGGCGCATTTATTCGCGTATTCGAAGGAATCGAAGGCCTTGTTCACATTTCAGAGTTGGCCGAACGCCACGTTGAAATTCCAGAGCAGGTTGTTCAAGTTGGCGACGAACTATTCGTAAAGATCATTGATATTGATCTTGAACGTCGTCGCATCTCACTTTCACTAAAGCAAGCCAATGAAGGACACGAAGTTGAAATCGAAGCATTCGATCCAACTCAGTACGGAATGGCTGCTCGTTACGATGCTGAAGGTAACTTCATTTACCCAGAAGGCTTCGATGCAGATTCTCAAGAATGGCGCCCAGGCTTTGAAACACAACGTGAAGAGTGGGAACGTCAATATGCAGAAGCGCAATCCCGATTCATGGCGCACCGTAAGCAGAAGGAAGAGGCTAAAGCTGCCGATGCCGCTGCTGGCGATGCACCTGTAGTTGAAGCCGGCGAAGCTGCTGCTGAGTAATAAATAGAGTTGAGGGCCCTGACTTCGGTCGGGGCCCTTTTCATTTGCTCTCCCTTTTTAAAAGATAAGATTCCAATGTGATAAAAGTTGCTCTTACCGGTGGCATCGGTTCTGGTAAATCTGCGGCGGGAGATTTTTTCGAAGATCTCGGCGCAGTAGTAGTTGATGCTGATCAGTTAGCTCGTGATGTTATTGAACGTGGAACTGATGGTTTTGATGAATTAGTTGCAACGTTCGGCGATGAGATTCTGAGTAATGGAACCCTAGATCGCAGCAAACTCGGCCAGATTGTTTTCGCTGATCCAAAGGCGCGAAAGGTTTTAGAGGAAATTATTCATCCCAGAGTTGCCGAAGCCTTCGAAGAAATCGTCGAAGCGAGTCCAGAAGATTCGGTAATTATTTATCAGATACCGATTCTCTTTGAGACCAACGCTCAGAAGAGATTTGATTATGTCATCACAGTTGAAGCAAGCTTAGAAAATCGAATTGCTCGGCTAAAGCTACGTGGGCTTAAGGGTTACGAAATCGATGCCAGATTAAAGGCCCAGGCATCTGATGCGCAACGGGCAAGTATTGCCGATTGTGTATTCAATAATGACGGTGACTTAGATCAGTTGCTAAGGCAAGCCGAGAATATTTATGAAGATGTGCTTCTGCCCAGGGCAAGAGCGAGTGCCTCTTAATCCATGCGACCTATTACTGACCTACAGCGCAAGGTAAATCCATTTCAGGTTATTAGCGATTACATTCCATCTGGAGATCAACCAACTGCAATCGCGCAACTTGCAGAACGAATAAATGCTGGTGAATCAGATGTAGTACTTCTTGGTGCAACCGGTACCGGTAAGTCAGCAACAACAGCTTGGCTAATCGAGAAGTTGCAGCGTCCAACTTTAGTTCTGGCGCCTAATAAAACGCTCGCTGCCCAGCTTGCAAATGAATTTCGAGAGCTAATGCCGAATAATGCAGTTGAGTATTTTGTCTCCTATTACGACTATTACCAACCAGAAGCCTATGTTCCTCAGACCGACACTTTTATCGAGAAAGACAGTTCTGTAAATAGTGAGGTAGAGCGACTTCGCCACTCAGCCACTAATTCTCTGTTAACTCGGAGAGATGTAATTGTGGTCGCTACGGTCTCGTGCATTTACGGATTGGGCACGCCACAGGAATATGTAGATCGCATGATTAAGCTTCAAGTTGGCGAATCTATAGAACGTAATGCGCTGCTTCGTAGATTCGTTGATATTCAATATAAGAGAAATGACATGGCCTTCGAGCGTGGCACGTTTCGGGTTCGTGGTGACACGATCGAAATTATTCCAATGTATGAAGAGTTGGCGCTACGAATTGAAATGTTCGGTGATGAAATCGAGCGAATCACTACTCTGCATCCTTTAACTGGTGAAATTATTCGCGATGAACATGAGATGTATATCTTTCCTGCTAGCCATTATTCCGCCGGACCAGAAACCATGAATCGCGCCATCTCTGCTATTGAAATTGAGATGGAGAGCAAAGTTGATGAGTTTGAACGCCAAAATAAATTACTAGAAGCCCAACGAATTCGGATGCGAACGACTTTTGACATTGAAATGATGCGACAACTTGGGTTCTGTTCCGGAATTGAAAACTACTCCAGACATATCGATGGCCGCGAAGCTGGATCTCCGCCAAATTGTTTATTGGATTATTTCCCTGAAGATTTTCTAGTTGTTATTGATGAATCACATGTCACAGTTCCACAGATCGGGGCCATGTATGAAGGCGATGCTTCGCGCAAGAGAACCTTAGTTGAACATGGATTTAGATTGCCTTCGGCTATGGATAACCGACCACTTAGATTTGCTGAGTTCATCGAACGCAAAGGTCAGACTGTTTATTTGTCAGCTACGCCAGGAAAATATGAATTAGAGAAGACTGGAGGAGAGTACGTTGAGCAAGTTATTCGTCCTACCGGATTGGTTGATCCGCAAATAATCATAAAGCCGATCAAAGGTCAGATTGATGATTTGGTTTACGAGATCAATCTGCGGGCAGCAAAGAATGAACGTATCCTGGTTACAACTCTTACTAAGAAGATGTCTGAAGATCTAACCGACTATTTGATGGGGCTTGGAATTCGAGTTAGATATTTGCATTCGGAGGTTGACA
>WLJZ01000017.1 GCA_009701525.1 Actinomycetota bacterium | reverse complement strand
TAGCTACCCAATTGAAGCAAATACTTATTTGAAGGCAATTGGTACAGGCGCACAAAAGACACTTGCAAAGGCCGGATACGGTTTCATGCCACTTGATGCGCAACTAGATGGCAACAAGCAAATTTCAGATATCGAAGCAATGATTACAAAGAAGGTAGACGCAATGATCGTTTATCCTCTTGATTCAAAAGGTCTAAAGCCAGCAATGGATAAGGCTAAAGCTGCGGGTATCAAGGTAATCACCATGAACTACACAGTTAATGACTCAAAGAAGGCTCCAGCTTCACCTTCATTAGCTCAGGTTCAAGATGCATTCCCACAACGCACACTTGCTAAGGAAAAAGTTAAGTACCTAAACGAAGTACTTCCAAAGGGTGGAAATGTACTTTATGTAGGTCTTGGCTTCCCAGTGTATGCGCTTGAAGCACATGCAAATATGTTCAAGGAAGAACTTGCTAAGGACAGCAAGTACACCTACCTAGGTCGTGTTGACAACCAGAGCGATGATGCTGAAGGCGGACGCCAGGCAGTAGAGCAAGCTCTTGTTAAGTATCCAAAGGTTGATGCAATCGTCGCTTATAACGACCCAACAGCACTAGGCGCTTATTCAGCGGTTTCTGCTCGCGGAAAGATTGACATCAAGGTTGTTGGTAACCAGATGCAACCTGAAGCTGTTAAGTCAATCAGCAAGGGTCAGATTGACGGATCATGGGACTTCAATCCAGTTGAGTCAGGAATTTCGCTTGCGAAGTTAACTATCTCAATTCTAAAGAAGGAACCAAAGGCTAACTGGAACAAGACAATTCAAACTCCAGCCAAGTTCTATGATGCTTCTACAATTTCAGACTTCGTACCTTGGACAACACGGGCGAATAAGATCAAGTAGTAGTTAAAGAAAGAAAAAAACCCCGCCTTCCAATTGGAAGGCGGGGTTTTTACTTCTTCTAAAGATTAACTCGTCTCACCAGCACGGCGACGACGGACGTTATCTCCCCAAACCGCAATCACAATCACAATTCCAGTGATTACATATTGCCATTCTTGTTGAAGTTCGAGAATGCGAAGACCATTAACTAGAACGGCCATAATCAAAGCACCAATGATGGTTCCGCTGATTGTTCCCTTTCCACCAAGAAGTGAAGTTCCACCAATAATTACAGCTGCAATAGCTTCTAGTTCATAGCCAAGTCCAAGATCTGGACGAGCAGAGCCGAGACGAGAAGTTAGAACGACTGCTGCCATACCAACATATAGGCCACCAAGACCATAAATTGCTACGAGCCAGTTATTTACCTTAACGCCAGAAAGTTTTGTAGCGGCTTCATTTGATCCGATAGCAAATGTGTAACGTCCAATAACTGTTTTATTGAGGATAATCGCGGCAATTATTGCGCCAACGAAAAGAATTAAGACGCCATTAGGAATCTTAGGAATTAGATTTCCTTGGGCGATTGAATCCCAACCCTTTACATCGGTTGTGAATAGAACTGGCTTCATATCTGAAACGATCAAAGCTAGACCTTGAGCTGCCTTCATTGTCGCCAAAGTTGCGATAAATGGTGGCAACTTAAGGACTGTAATCAAGAGTCCGTTAATTACGCCGACAAGTCCGCCAACTACAACTCCAACAATCATTCCACTTACAACACCTAAGTCGAGTGCCATAACTGTTTTACCAACAATGATTGCCACAAGTGCGGTTGCGGTTCCAATGGAGAGGTCGATGCCGCCGGTGATAATTACGAAGGTAGTTCCAATGGCGAGCAACCCAATAACTGTTGTTGACATCAGAATTCCGCCGGAAACGTTCTCCCATGAGGCGAACACTGGACGCATGATTGTGAAGAAGATGAAGATTACGACGAGGCTTCCTAGTGCAAGGACTCGACCAATCTCACGTTTAGCGAAGGCGCTAAGTCGATTGCCGCCTTCAACTTCACTTTCTACTGCTTTTACTGCTTCTGACATAGCACTCTCTTTTCTTGGCTTGTTTAACTTTTATTAATCGCGGAATTTTGTTGCGTACTGCATGATCTTGTTCTGGTCTGCATCTTTATTGTCGATGATTCCTGTCAACTTGCCTTCGCACATAACTGCAATGCGGTCAGACATTCTAAGGATTTCGGGAAGTTCAGAAGAGATCATGATGATTGCTTTACCTTCCGAAGCTAGCTTTGTGAGTAGTTTGTAGATTTCATCCTTGGCGCCAACATCGATACCGCGAGTTGGCTCGTCGAATATCAAGATTTCACAATCTCGAGTAAGCCACTTTGCAATAACAACTTTCTGCTGGTTTCCACCAGAAAGATTCTTTACATATTGGTTCTCAGATGGGGTACGAATCGAAAGCTTCTTGATTACATCGCGAACAATCGATCCAGCAGGCTTTGTCTTTAAGAAGCCAAATTTGTTTGAGAATGAAGGAATTGAAGAGAGAATCACATTGAACGTAATGTTCTGGATAAGAAGGAGACCATATTTCTTTCGGTCTTCAGATAAATATCCGATTCCAGCCTTAACAGCATCTGATGGGTTCTTAATCTTTATCTCATTACCGTGAAGAAAAATCTTTCCGGCAGTCTTTGGATCGGCTCCGATTAGGGCGCGCGCTAATTCCGTTCTACCTGCTCCCATTAATCCAGCGAAGCCAAGAATTTCACCTTTACGCAGATCAAATGAGACATCGCGCAATAGATTTAAATCTGAGATGCCTTCAACTTTCAAGACAATTTCATTGCTAAGTGGGCGGGCTTCTGGTCGTTGGTCTTGATCAACTTTGCGGCCAACCATTAGGGAGATAACTTCTGGGATAGATGTTTCGGTGGTAGTTAAAGTCTTTACATATTCACCGTCACGGATAACAGTGATTCGATCAGTAATTTTGCTTAGCTCTTCAAGGCGGTGAGAGATATAGACAACGCCCTTGCCTGCTGCCTTTAGGGTGCGGATGATTTTAAATAGCGCTTCAGTTTCAGATGGGGTCAGCGATGAAGTTGGTTCATCCATAATAATTACTTGGCCACGGTAGGAAACGGCCTTTGCGATTTCAACCATTTGCTGTTTTGCAATAGTTAGTTCGCCAACAATCTGCTTTGGATCTAGGACAAGCTCTAGCTCATCAAGAAGCTCTTTCGCAGCCTTATTTAGTTTGGCATTGTCTAGGAAAACTCGGCCCTTGCGACGATCTTCGCGACCAATGAAAATATTTTGAGCAACTGTTAAATCTGGCATCAAATTCAGTTCTTGGTGAATGATGCTAATACCTAATTTTTGCGCCTCAAGTGGGCTGGAGACATTTACGTGGTTTCCTTTATAGACGATATCGCCTGTGTCTTTCTTATAGATTCCAGAAAGAATCTTCATCAACGTCGATTTACCAGCACCATTTTCGCCAACAATCGCGTGGACTTCACCTTCATTTAAATCAAATCGCACATTGTTAAGTGCCTTAACTCCAGGGAACTCCTTGCTTACACCAGTCAAGGATAAGAGTTGAGTTGTTGCCATTAGTTCCCCCATTTACCTATTTAAAACTGCTTTAAATCTCTTACTAATAATAAAGCATAATGGCCGGGATTGCTCCCGGCCATTACAACTAACTATTACAAATCAATCGATTAAATCGAATTATTCGTAAAGGTTTCCAGCGATCTTTGGATCGGTGATGTTCTTCTTATCGTAGTAGTAGAAACCTGTATCGATAAGTGGCTTTGGAACTGTCTTTTCGCGAACGTAGTTAACTAGCGCTTCAACAGTCTTAGCTCCGATACCCATTGGGCTTTGTGTAATTGCACCTGATTGTAGGCCTGACTTGATGTTAGCAACTTGTTGCTTTCCTGAGTCAAAACCAATCAGCTTAACTTTACCCTTGGTCAACTTAGCTGCCTTGAATGCTTGTCCAGCACCAATTGATACACCTTCGTTTGTTCCGTAGATACCCTTTAGGTCCTTGTTAGCAACAAGAGCTGCGCTTGTGATTTCTTGTGCCTTAAGAGCATCTCCACCTTCTGAGTATTGAACTGGAAGAAGAGTGATGTTCTTGTACTTAGCCTTGATGCGGTTTACGAAACCATCGCGGCGATCGATACCAGTTTGGTTTGTTTGTGAGTGACCAATAACCAAAACTTTACCCTTGCCACCGATTAGAGCAGCCATCTTGTCAGCTGCAAGTGAACCAGCAGCCTTGCTGTTTGTGTAAGCAACACCTAGTGCACAGTCTGAAGCAGTTCCTAGTGCGCCTGGGCAGCTAGCAGCTGTATCGAACATGTAAACAGGAATTCCTGCAGTGTGTGCAGCCTTTAGGTGTGAAACAGATTCTGTTGTACCTAGTGCTGCGTAACCGATTGCATCTGGCTTTAGGGCAATTGCGCCATCAAGCATTTCAAGTTGCTTATCGATCATTGTTTCGGTTGCAGGTCCTTGGAAGTGAATTGTTGCATTCATCTTCTTAGCTTGATCTTCTGCACCCTTCTTAACTGCTTGCCAGAATTGGTGTGTTTCGCCCTTTGAGATTAATTCAATCTTTAGAGTCTTGTCAGCAGCGTTAACAGCTGAACCTGTTCCGACAACTAGTGCCATTGCTGATGCAACAGCAACGATAGTTAGAACTTTCTTCATTTGTTTCCTTTCGAAAGCAGCGGAATCGCTGTGGCAGAACTCTATAAAGGATGTGTCCAAAGCGTCTAGGTGAGACCTGCCAATACAGGCTTGGCTAAGCCTTTGTTACCAAATTGTTATTTCAGGGGTGATTTCTACGCCAATTTATAAGCGTGAATCGCGGTCTGGCTCCAGAAGCTTTCGTTCTCACTTGGACTAAGTCCAATGGTCAAAGACTCTGCCAATTCAACAACTTCAGAGTAAGTCGCAGCCAAAGTTGCGACCGGCCAATCAGATCCAAACATCAAACGGTTTGGCGTAAATATTTCAATTAAGTGATCCGTGTATGGAAGAAAATCTCTTACCTCCCAATTTTTCCAATTAGCTTCAGTTACTAGCCCAGAAATTTTACAGACAACATTTGGCAGCGAAGCTAGTTCGGTTATTAAGTTCTTCCAAGGTTGCATCTCTGATTTTGAAATATAAGGTTTTGAAATATGGTCCATAACAAATTGCACTTCCGGGCAAGCTTTTACTAATTCAATTGCTGCAGGCAACTCTGGAGTCTTGGTGAGTAAGTCATAAGTAATTCCAAGTGCGCCAAGTTTTCTAACATTTTTAATACTCTCTTCACGTGCCAAATAATTTGGATCTACATGATCTTGTGCGATATCGCGAATGCCTTTTAGATAATTAGCGCCCGGTAAATCTAGGTATTTGTGCAGATGTTCGATTGCATCTGGCGCATCAATCTGTAACCAGCCAACTACTCCTACGACAAGTTCATCACTTTCTGCGATAGCTAGAAGTTCGGGAGTCTCGGCATAGTCTGTAATTGTCTGAACCAAGACTGTTTGTTCTACTCCGGTTCGATAAATTGCTTCCCGCAAATCTGGCATTGAAAAATTTCGACGAATTGGTTTCATGGCATCGCCAGTTATCCAGCCCTGATCACGAACCGAAAGATCCCAGATGTGATGATGCGAATCGATTCTCATACTTTTAGTTATTAGCCAACTGCGACAATATTATTTAGTGGCTTTCCCTCTGCTAATAATCTAAGTTGAGATTCAACCAATTTGCGGCCGCGGGGTTCAAAGGCTGTTGAGTTTCCACCAACGTGGGGGACAAGTAACAAGTTCTTTGCACTCCAAAGTGGATGTCCTGCTGGCAGTGGTTCTGGATCAGTTACATCAAGTGCGGCATGCAACCTTCCAGAATTTAGCTCGTTAATTAGCGCTTCGGTATCGATAATTGGTCCACGTGCGACATTAACGATTAGCGCACCATCCTTCATTTTTGCTAAGCGTTCTTTATTGAACATATGTCTTGATTCATCAGTCAGCGGAAGAATCAAAATCACAATATCGAGCGTTGGTAAGTGTTTATCTAATTCATCAATCTTTATTGATCCCTCACGTCCAGATTTCGAGAAGCTTGTAACGCTGACATCAAAACCTGAAAGATTCTTTACTACTTGCTTTCCGATAGAACCAAAGCCAATGACGCCAATTTTGCTATCGGATAGTGAGGTAAATCTGCGGTGATTCCAGGTGCCGGCAATTTGATCGCGAATAAATTCTGGAAAACCTCGGCGAGATGAGAGCGCAAGGCCAACTGCAAGTTCTGCAGTTGAAGCATCGTGGACGCCACTTGCATTGCAGAGAGTTAACCCTGGGCGAACATAGGCAAGCGCATCGTCATATCCAGCATTTGGCATTTGTAGAACCTTCAAATTCGGCATCTTTGCGGCATATGCCAATGCAGTTGCGCCACCCATATAAGAAGGCACAAAGAATTCAATTTTTGAGAGATCAGATGAATCAAGAGGAAAATCTTTGGGTGAATGCAGAACCACGCCTTCTGGAACATTTAGATCATGCCACTGACTCCAAGCTACAACTTTGCTCATTTAAATTAGCGCCTCTCCGCAATGACTTCGACTGTGTTAACTAATCTACCAACTCCTGCAACATCGATTTCAACGATGTCATTAGCAGCTAATGAAATATCTAGCGGTGGCACAATTCCAGTGCCGGTTGAGAGAACAACTCCATGTGGGAAATCTTGACATCTAAATAGATAAGAAATTAAATCTTCTAGGGTTCTATTTAGAGAACCAAGTGATGTCTCTGCCTCCCATGCGATATTTGTTCCGCGAATAATTCGGGCTTTTATTGCCATCTCACTTGCAGCAGGTGCCAGCCAAGATGGAGTTATATCTGGTCCTATCGCAGTTGATCCAATATAAATTTTTGCTTGCGATAGATAGAGCGGATTTTCGCCTTCGATAGTACGAGCAGTCATGTCGTTGCAGATGGCGTAACCAATTATTTCGCGATGCTTATTTATATATATTGCTACCTCAGGTTCTGGAACTGAAGCATCGGAGTCATAGCGAATTCCAACTTTTTCATTTGAGCCACGTGCACGAACTGCATTTGATTTAAAGAACAGCTCTGGTCGATCGGCTTCATAAACTCTCTGATAAACATCAGGTACACCAGATTCTTCCTTTCTTGCATCACGAGAACGGAGGTAGGTAACTCCGGCGCCCCAGATTTCGATTTCTGGTGCGATTGGTGCAACAACTTCGCCTTTAATAACATCTGATGTACTGGCAACAGCGCTCTTTAACTCGGCAAGTGTTAAATGCATCGCCTGTGTGAGTGTTGGAATTTGCGCAACACTTGAATGCTTGCCTTCTACGGTTACCGCAAACTGATAGTCGTTAGCAGTTGTTTTTAAAATTGAAAATTTCATCATTAATCCAATCTACGCCAAATGGAATTTCTCGGGAATTGTGTGCCACCACTGGCCGTCTTCAACTTCGGCAACTGGATTTTGCATCGGACCAGTAATTTTCCACCAGCGTTGTGTCTCTGGATCGGCAGCGATTAACGCCATATCCGCTTCGTAATCGTCTCCGGTATATTCCATATAAGAGAAGAGTAGATTCTCGTATCTAAATATTGAGAAATTTTGAACGTTTGCCCGCTTCAATGTGGCTAAAACTGTTGGCCAAACTTCTTCATGAATGCGTTCATATTCCGCAATATCTTTAGGTTTAACTCCAACTACTTGAGCAATACGCTTTACCGCCATTATGAGAACCTTTCAATCAGATTTGCATCTTCAAGTTGAGACCAAATATCTGCTGGAAGTTCTAAATCAAAATCCGCGATATTCGAAAGTAATTCCTTGCTATTGCGAGATCCGGTAAGAACTGATGTAACAGCAGGATGTCGGAGCGGAAATTGCAGAGCTGCGGCCGTAAGCGGAATTCCTAGATTCTTTAGGAATGCGCCAATCGCTTGGGCTTTCGCAATGACTTCATCAGAAGCTGGCAAATATTCAAAAGTTGCACCAGGTTTTGGGTCTGCAAGAACTCCAGAGTTAAAAACCCCTCCGATAGTTATATCCACTTTTCGTTCAAGCGCGTAAGGCAACAATTTATTTTGTGCACTTTGATCTAGCAAGGTGTATCTACCGGCAAGCAGTGCGATATCTAGATCTACATTCTTCATAATCTCGATTGCAACATCGCAGAAATTAATACCAATTCCTATTGCTTTAATAATTCCTTGACGTTTTAAATCTGCAAGAACTGGGTAGGCCTCATTTATCGCCTGCGGAATATGGTTTTCCGCATCATGCATTAGTGCAATATCAATATGGTCAACACCCATACGATCTAAGCTTTCATTGAAAGATCGCTTTATGCCTTCTGCCGAGTAATCAAAGATCGGTTGAATATGTGGATCTGCATCTGGAAACCACGGAACTGGATCAGCTTTTTCAACCCAATTTAAAACTCGACCGACCTTAGTTTGTAAGACATATGGTTTAGAAGCTTTGCTCAAAATACGTCCAAGGCGTTCTTCAGCAAGCCCATGTCCATATAGTGGAGCGGTATCAAAATAATTCATTCCGCTATCAAGGGCGGTATTAATTAATTGGTCGCTCTCTGAAATATCTACTGATTTGAAGAGACCAGCTAGCGGAGCGGTTCCAAGGCTTAGCCTGGTTAATTCGAGGTCTACGCGCTTCATCCCAACTTTCTGGTTATGTCGCGCCATGAAAATTATCGTATAGGATTTTTGCTAATAAGCGAAGAGTTCACATCCGAAATTGCAAAGGAAGCGCATGCCAAAGATCACTGGATTTAAGACCGTCGATGTCAGATTTCCTACATCACGTGGTTTAGATGGTTCGGATGCGATGAATAAAGAGCCTGATTATTCAGCGGCACTAGTAATTCTTGAAACAGATGATCCAAATTTAGAGGGCCATGGCTTTGTATTTACTTGTGGCCGTGGAAATGATTTGCAATGCGATGCAATTGATTTATTAGCCACATATGCAGTTGGGCGAGATCTAGAAGAACTTTCCAAGAGCATGGGCGAGTTCGCAAGAAGTTTGGTTAGAGATTCCCAAATTCGTTGGCTTGGACCAGAAAAAGGTGTAACTCAGATGGCAGCAGGCGCTGTGGTAAATGCCGCTTGGGATTTAGTTACAAAATTCAAAAAGAAACCGCTATGGAAATTCCTATCTGATTTATCTCCAGAAGAAATTGTTGAGCTAATTGATTTCCGTTACATAACCGATGCGCTAACACCTGATGAGGCGCTCGCGATTTTGCGTAAAGCCCAACCAAATCGCGCTGCTAATGAAGCACAATTAATTAAAGAAGGACTGCCTGCTTACACAACTACGCCAGGTTGGTTGGGGTATACCGATGAGAAAATGGTACGTCTTGCAAAACAAGCAGTTGCCGATGGCTATAAGTTAATTAAATTAAAGTGCGGTGGAAATCTTGAAGATGATAAGCGCAGATTGCGCCTTGCTCGCGAAGCGGTTGGGCCAGATATCAAGATCTCAATTGATGCTAATCAAGTTTGGGATGTTAATCAGGCGATTGAATGGATTAAGGGAATTGGTGATGTAAACCTGCACTGGGTTGAAGAGCCAACTAATCCGGATGATGTTTTGGGCCATGCAACAATTGCAAAAGCGATTGCACCTGTTCGTGTTGCAACCGGCGAACATGGGATGAATCGCATTATTTTCAAGCAGATGTTGCAAGCAAAATCTTTCTCGTTCGTACAGATTGATGCGACTCGGGTAGCCGGAGTGAATGAAAATCTGGCAATAATTTTGATGGCGGCAAAATTTGGAGTTCCAGTTTGCCCACATGCTGGTGGAGTTGGCTTATGTGAGATGGTTCAACATCTTGCAATGTTCGATGCAGTTGCAGTTACCGGACACCACGCCGATCGAGTCGTTGAATTTGTTGATCACTTGCACGAACACTTTGTTGTTCCAACCGATATTCAAAACGCACATTACATGCCACCACTAAAACCTGGTGCTGGCTCAGAAATGTATGCGCAGACAATCGCAGATTTCACCTTCCCAACTGGAAAAGAATGGATAAACGCATGAGCACTGAATTCGCAGGATTAACCGCAGTAGTTACAGGTGCGGGATCAGGTATCGGACTTTCAACGGCGAAAATTTTAAAGGAACGTGGCGCGACTGTTTATGGTTTCGACTTAGCAGAAGGTGGCATGTCTGGAATTGCAACATGGGTGCAGTGCGACGTCGGCGATGATGCGTCAGTAACCAAGGCCTTTGAAGGAATTACAAAGTTAGACATACTTATTAATAACGCAGCAATAAGCGCTGTCGGGACCATTGAAGCCAACTCTTCTGAAGAGTGGATGAAGGTTATGAATGTAAATGTTCTTGGAATCGTGCGCACTTCTAAGTCTGCGCTTCCACTTTTACGCAAGAGCAAGAGTGCAGCAATAGTTAATACATGTTCAGTTGCAGCGACTGCGGGAATTCCAAAACGTGCGGTTTACAGTGCATCAAAAGGCGCTGTTCTATCGCTAACTCTTGCAATGGCAAATGACCACATTGTTGATGGGGTTCGAGTTAACTGCGTTAATCCTGGAACTGCGGATACACCTTGGGTACAACGCTTATTGGCACAAGCAGCTGATCCGGCTGCAGAGCGCGCAGCACTTGAGGCACGCCAACCACTTGGTCGATTAGTTTCACCAGAAGAAGTAGCTAGCGCAATTTGTTACTTGGCCAGCCCGCTTCAAGGTTCTACTACAGGTACTTCTCTAACTGTTGATGGTGGAATGCAAGGCTTACGCATTCCCAAGTAGTTTTACTTCTCTTCAAGTATTAGCGAAACCGAATTAATGCACCAACGTTGATCAGTTGGTACGTCATAGCCTTCGCCTTCAAATACATGTCCTAGGTGCGAGCCACAGTTAGCGCAACGCACTTCGGTGCGAACTCGCATTCCAAGTGATCGATCTTCAATTAACTCAACCGCATCATCTTTTGTTGGTGCATAAAAAGATGGCCACCCACATCCAGAATGAAACTTCGTTTCACTCCTAAATAATTCATGGTTACAAGCTTTGCAACGATAACTTCCGACTTTGTCGCTGTCGGTATATTCACCCGTAAAGGGTCTTTCAGTTGCGCCATGGCGCAAGACTTCAAATGAGAGTGGATCTAATTTTGTTGCAAGCTCGGCATTATCGATTTGTACCGGATATTTCTTCTCGCTACTTAGCTCATTGCCTAATTGATTGGACATGTTGGCATATTACGCAAACTTTCTAAGCAGTGCCAGATATAGAATTACCCCATGCGTAAATTGGTTGCAAGGGTTCGAAAGCTCTTTGCTGATCGCAAAACCTGGGTCCGTTTAATTGCAGTTTCAGCACTTGCATCGGGCGTTGCCTGGCAGATAGGTGACTTATTAATCAAAGATGGCGGAGTTGTCGCCGCAATTATTTGTGCATTAAGTATTCGAATTTCACTTTATAAATCAGTTCGAGAAGGCTTCGGTCAGATCGTTGGAAC
>WLJZ01000016.1 GCA_009701525.1 Actinomycetota bacterium | reverse complement strand
TTGCTAGATGAACCAACTAACCATTTAGATGTTGAAGGCGTTGCTTGGCTTGCGCAATATATAAAACGAAACACTAAATTAGCTGTCGTTGTCATCACTCACGATCGCTGGTTTCTAGATGAAGTATCAGAACAAATTTGGGAAGTTGTCGAGGGAAAAGTATTGGCCTACGAAGGCGGCTACTCTGCATACGTACTTTCAAAAGCTGAACGAGCAAGACAGACGAGTGTTGAAGATGGCAAGCGAAATATGTTGATTCGCAAAGAACTTGCCTGGCTTCGTCGTGGCGCTCCAGCACGAACAGCCAAACCAAAATTTCGAATTGAAGCCGCGAACACTTTAATTGCTAATGAACCACCGCCACGCAATGAAACTGAGTTACTTAATTTTGCAGCAAATCGCCTTGGTAACACTGTATTTGAAATTCACCAAGCAACTATTAAAGCTGGCGAAAAAAACATTCTAGATAAGCTTTATTGGAATGTAGGACCAGGAGATCGCATTGGAGTTGTTGGCGTAAATGGAGCTGGTAAAACAACGCTATTTAAGGCTCTCTTATCTCAAATAGCACCTACCGCCGGAAAAATTACAGTTGGAGTAACAGTAAAAGCAGCGTTTCTATCTCAACACCTCGAAGAACTTGATCCAACATGGCGCGTACTTGAAGCCGTTGAAAAAGTTGCTAATCAAGTACAACTTGGTAACGGCAAAGAATTATCGGCCAGCCAGCTCTGTGAAAAATTAGGATTCAATACTGATTTGCAATGGACACCGGTAGGTGACTTATCAGGTGGAGAGCGAAGAAGATTGCAACTGACAAGATTGTTGATGGATAGCCCTAATGTTCTGCTACTTGATGAACCAACAAATGATTTTGATGTAGAAACTCTTACAGCGTTGGAAGATCTTCTCGACTCCTTTGGCGGCACTCTACTTATAATCTCGCACGATCGTTATTTTCTAGAACGGGTATGCGATCGCTTCGTTGGCTTATTAGGCGATTTGAGCCTCCGCGATTTACCCGGTGGCATCGATGAATATTTGAAGTTACGTGAAACTTCCATCCAGCCTGCATTGACTACTGCACCAAAAGCCAAGAGTTCTAATATCGCTGAAATCAAAGAGGTTCGTAAAGAGATTGCGAAGTATGAGAGACAAATCGCAAAGCTAGAAATACAAATTCTCGATTTAGAGAGCCAGCAGAGCGAACTTGCTTTTGATCATGAGAAACTAGCCAATAACATGGAAGAATTGGCGCTGCTAGCCGAAGAAAAAACAGCAATTGAAGAGAGTTGGCTGCAGGCCAATTCACGTTTGGAAGGTCTCGAAAATTAAGAGTTCACATTCTCAAATTGCAAGGCTAGAGGCACTTGCTGCTATTTCTGGCGTGCTCATCGCACTTCAATCAAGAGCAAATGGCGAACTATCACATCTACTTGGAAACAGTACTGAGGCCGCACTTGTTTCATTTGGTTCTGGGCTAATAGTTATTTCGCTAATTGCGCCTTTTAATAAATCAATAAAACAGGGATTACGCAATCTACGAAGCGCCGTTGCGGCAAAACAGATACCGCGCTGGCGCTTATTTGCTGGAGTTTTAGGCGGAAGTTTTGTCGCGCTCCAAACCCAAGTAGTTCCACTAATAGGCGTTGCACTTTATTCGGTTGCATCAATCGCGGGACAAACCGCAATGTCTTTAATCGTTGATCGAATTGGGTTAACGGGTGGTGGCAAGAAACTAATTTCAAAACGAAGAGTCACTGCGGCGCTTATTACAGTTTTTGCTGTTTTAATATCTGCGTTAGATCGAATTTCAGTTGCTTCTTTCTCGGTTCTTGCTGTTGCCCTAGCAACTTTGGCAGGTGCTCTAGTAGGAATCCAGCGCGCACTTAATGGACAGATTAATGAGTACTCAAAAGCCAGCTTCACAACATCGCTATTGAATTTCTTTATGGGAACATCAGTTTTAGTTATTATGTTATTTGCGTTATTGCTAATCAAAGGTAATGAAATTGTCGCCTTACCAAGTGGGCCGTGGTGGATTTATACTGGCGGAACGGTCGGAGTTATCTATATTGCCTTTACCTCAACAATTGTTCAGCACCTTGGCGTTCTAACCTTCACGCTATTTAGTGTTGGTGGAACTTTGATTGGCTCACTCCTAATTGATATTTTCTCACCAACAAATGGAAATACCGTTTCCTGGTATTTAGTTTCCGGAATCCTAATGACCTACCTAGGCGTAGTTATTGGCGGTCAATCCCGTTTGTTTAAGCGTTAAGCGCGACCTGCAAGTTTTACTGCCTCAGCAACTTTAGAAACGACTTGAGTATCAAAAACACTTGGGACAATAAAGTTAGCATTTAGTTGATCAGATGTAACACAAGAGGAGATTGCTTCCGCAGCTGCTACCAACATCGCATCAGTAATTTTAGTGATTCGACCATCTAGTAAACCGCGGAAAATTCCAGGGAATGCAAGCACATTATTAATTTGGTTTGGTTGATCGCTGCGACCAGTAGCAACAACAGCGGCATATTTGCGAGCAATCGCGGGATCGATTTCCGGATCAGGATTTGCAAGTGCGAAGACGATTGCACCTGGTGCCATCGCTTCAACATCTGCTTCTTTTAAGACATTTGGCGCACTAACTCCGATGAAAATATCGGCTCCAACCATTGCTTGGGCAATGTCACCGTTGAAATCTCCAGGTGCGCAGTTATCAACAAACCAGGTGCGCATCTCTTCGTCTCCAGCTTTATGTTCAGAGACAAGACCATCTTTATCAAACCCGATAATATTTTTAGCCCCACTTGCAACAAGAAGTCTGGCAATTGCAGTTCCTGCAGCGCCGGCTCCGCTCATAACTATTTTGGTCTTGGCTAAATCCTTCTTCACAAACTTAAGGGCATTTGTAAGTGCAGCTAACACAACAATCGCTGTTCCGTGTTGGTCATCATGAAAAACTGGAATATCTAATAGATCGCGAAGTCGACGTTCTACTTCAAAGCAGCGAGGCGCTGAAATATCTTCTAAGTTAATTCCGCCATATACCGGTGCAATTATTTGAACCGTGCGAACAATCTCATCGACATCTTGAGTATCTAAACAGACTGGCCAAGCATCAACATCTGCAAATCGTTTGAATAGCGCCGCTTTACCTTCCATAACTGGAAGCGCTGCTTCAGGCCCGATATTTCCAAGGCCTAAAACCGCAGAACCATCAGTAACAACAGCAACGGTATTTCGCTTAATAGTTAAGCGCCGGGCATCTGATTTATCTGCAGCTATGGCTTGCGATATTCGAGCAACCCCTGGTGTGTAGGCCCTTGATAAATCATCACGAGTCTTTAGTGGAACCTTTGATTGAATTTCAATCTTGCCACCAAGGTGTAATAAGAATGTGCGATCGCTAACTTTACGAACCGTTAATTCTGGATGGCTTGCAATTGATGCGGTTATTGCATCAGCGTGTTCGGCATCGATTGCATCGCAAGTTACATCTATAACTACGTGATCCAAGAAAGATTCAACAACGTCAAGCGCAGTAATTGCAGCACCAGCCGCAGTAATTGCAGTTGTTACTTCAGCTACTGGTTGAGCAGAAGGCGGACCTTCAACTCGAATTGTTATTCCGTAACCAGGACTTGTTGATGCCATGTATTACACAACTCCGTATAGACGATCGCCGGCATCGCCTAAACCAGGAACGATGTAACCCTTTTCATTTAACTTCTCATCAAGTGCGCCAGTGACAATCGTTATAGGCAGATCTTTTCCAGCAAATTCTTTCTCCAGTAGCGCAATTCCTTCTGGTGCGGCCAAAATTGTTATGGCAGTTATATCTGTTGCACCACGCTCCAATAAATATTTAATTGCTGCAATCAGTGTGCCACCAGTCGCAAGCATGGGATCAAGGATGTAGCACTGGCGACCAGTTAAATCATCAGGCAATCTATTTGCATAAGTTGAAGGTTGAAGAGTGTCGTGATCTCGAATCATTCCTAAGAACCCAACTTCGGCAGTTGGCATTAAACGCGTCATTCCTTCAAGCATTCCAAGACCAGCACGCAAGATTGGAACTACAACAGGTTTCGGTTTTGTAAGAGAGACTCCATTGGCCATTGCAACCGGTGTCTTAACTTGTACCGGTGTTGTGCGAACTTCTCTTGTTGCTTCGTAAGCCAATAACGTAACAATTTCCTCTGTTAATTGGCGGAAAGTTGGTGAGTTAGTTTTTTCATCACGCAGAACTGTCAATTTATGTGCAAGCAATGGATGGTTCGCTACATGGATCTTCACGACTCATACCTTACTCGCGCTAATGGGGCTTGTCGCATGCCCGCTTTAGTGTCAGTATGAAGTCCTTGGAAAATAGGAATTTTTCTTGAACTGGGGGTGAGCGCAATGGCTGGAGATTTCGGAATCATTGCGTGGCACGAAGATGGTCGTTGGAATGTGGCGGAACTAACTCACGTTACCGATCTAGGTTCAATCATGGATCAACTTAATTCGCAGGCTACCAATGGTGGTGCGATTGCACTTATAGCAATTGAAGAAGATTTCTTTATCGTCGCAAGAGCACTTGGTTCTCACATGCAGATGATGATTAGCGATGTTACTTATGCGTTGGAATCTGATCTCGCCGGAGATTTAATTGAAATGTTAGACCTGCCTTTCCCGGAAGAAGAAGATGATTCGCAACCTGGTGGAGATATCGATCTACTCTCTGATTTAGGTATGAGCGCTATGGAACTAGAAGCACTCTGCGATGATCCTGAACTTTTCCCCGATGAACAATTAGATGCAATTGCTTCGAAGTTGGGCTTTGGAAATCAATTCGCAGAAATTTACGAAGGTCAATAAACATTGTCTTTAATCTCTAATAATTTTGAAAATGAAATGCTTCAAGCTCTCGAAATTGCTAAATCAGCGCTCGCAACAGGAGATGTACCTGTTGGCGCTTTAATTTTAAATCCTGAAGGAAAAATAATTTCAACCGGGCATAACCGCCGAGAAATTGATAACGATCCAAGCGCGCATGCTGAAATTGTCGCAATTAGAGGTGCTGCAGAAGTAAATAACTCTTGGCGTTTAGATGGCCACACAATTGTTGTAACTCTTGAACCATGTGCAATGTGTGCAGGTGCCATTGCACAATCGCGAATCAAGGTTCTAGTTTTTGGTGCATGGGATTCGAAAGCCGGCGCAGTTGGCTCTGTTTGGGATGTATTGCGCGATCCAAGGTCACCACATCAGGTTGAAGTAATTTCTGGAGTATATGAAAGTGAATGTGCCGCGTTATTAAGCGAGTTCTTTAAAAAATATCGTTAACGAGCAGTCTGCGCTCTCCGTTACTCTTAGCCAATGACAACGTATGCCTATCTCGGTCCAGCCGGGACATTCACAGAGGCTGCGCTCCGCCAAATCACTAATGATTTAGACACACTAGTTCCATATTCAAATGTGACCGCGGCGCTAGATGCAGTGCGAAGTGGCAAGGCTGAGAAAGTATTAGTACCTATCGAAAATTCAGTTGAAGGTGTCGTATCTAGAACATTAGATGAACTTGCACTTGGAACGCCACTAGTTGTCACTGCTGAAACTACGCTTCCTGTTACTTTTTCATTGATGGTTCTACCAAATCATGTCGGCAAGGCGATCACAAAGATCGCAACTCATCCACATGCCGAATCACAATGTCGCTCATATGTTGCAAAGAATTATCCGCAAGCAGAAATTATTGAAATGTCCTCTACAGCAGCTGCCGCAAAAGGATTGGCAGATGGAAACTATGACGCCGCAATTGCATCAGATATTGCTGCAAAGAACTACGGATTAAATATTGTTGCAAGTAATATTGGCGACAACCAAGGCGCGGTAACAAGGTTTGTGGTCGCCGAAAAACCTGGCACTACGCCAGCCCCAACTGGGAATGATCGAACTTCACTTGTTGCATTTATTGGTATCGATCATGCGGGTGCGCTCCTAGAAATTCTCACCGAGTTTGCAAAACAAGATGTCAACTTAACTTTCATCCAGTCTCGACCTACTGGTCTTGAACTCGGTCATTACCATTTCATTATTGATGCAGAAGGACATATTGCTGATCCCAAAGTTGCAGCTGCCGTTGAGGGCGTTCGAAGTATTTGTGAAGATATTCGTTTCCTTGGGTCATATCCCCGCGTTGGTAAAAGTAACTAGGTAGGCTTGCACACGTGATTGATTTAAAAGTTCTGCGCGAAAATCCAGATGTAGTTCGCCATTCTCAAAAAGTGCGCGGCGAGGATGTTTCAGTTGTTGACCAACTAATTGATGCAGATATCAAAGCTCGCACAGCTTTAAGTGAATTTGAAACCCTACGAGCTGAGCAAAATGCACTGTCAAAATCTGTTGGCGCAGCTAAGGGCGATGAAAAAACAGCGTTACTAGAGAATGCTAAAGACCTTGCGAGCCGCGTAAAAGCTGCAGATTCTAAGCGAAGCGAACTCGAAGCACAGGCACGCGAATATTTATTGCGAATTTCTAATCTAATCGATTTAGACGCACCAGTTGGCGGCGAAGAAGATTTCAAAGTGATTGAAGAAATTGGCAAGCCGCGAGACTTTAAGAGCGAAGGTTTTGAACCAAAAGACCATGTCGAATTAGGAAAAACTCTAAAAGCGATTGACACTGAACGCGGCGCCAAGGTTGCCGGTTCAAGATCTTATTATTTGACCGGACCAGGAGCTATGTTGGAATTCGCATTAGTTAATTATGCAATTTCTTCTGCAGTAAAGGCTGGCTTCATCCCTGTAATTCCGCCAGTTCTTGTTAATCCAGCAGCAATGGAAGGAACAGGTTTTCTTGGACAAGCCGCAGAAAATGTCTATCACTTGGAAGAAGATGATGTTTATTTAGTTGGAACAAGTGAAGTGCCACTTGCGGCGTATCACATGGATGAAATTGTTGAGAATTTGCCAATTCGCTACGCCGGATACTCATCATGCTTCCGTCGTGAAGCTGGAACTTATGGCAAAGATACTCGCGGAATCATTCGGGTCCACCAATTCGATAAAGTTGAAATGTTCTCATTTATTAATCCAGAAGAGGCAAAGGCTGAACACCTACGACTTCTTGAATGGGAGAAGGATTTCCTGAAGGCGATGGAAGTTCCATTCCGAGTAATTGATGTTGCATCAGGTGATTTAGGTTCTAGCGCTATCCGGAAATTTGATTGTGAAGCCTGGATCCCAACTCAAGGCGCATATCGCGAAGTTACAAGTACATCTAATTGCACTGAATTTCAGGCTCGCAGATTAAATATTCGCTATCGCGATGAGAACGGAACTAAGCCAGTGGCAACACTTAATGGCACTCTAGTTGCGGTTCCAAGAATGATTGTTGCAATTTTAGAGAATCACCAGAATAAAGATGGATCAGTAAATGTTCCAAAGGCACTTCGCCCATTCTTGGGTGTGGATACTTTGGTGTCATCTTTATGATTCCCGGCAAACGTCCTAAATTAATCGCAACTGATTTAGATGGAACAATCGTTCCACATCTTGGTCCAATTTCTGATCGCACTGTTGCAGCATTTAAAAAGGCGCATGAAGCAGGAATTGAAATCTTCTTTGTAACTGGACGCCCACCTCGTTGGATGAAAGAGATTAAAGAATCATTCGGCTTTGGAAATGCCATTTGTGCAAATGGGGCAATTCTTTATGACTTAATGAATGAAAAAGTTCTAGAAGAATGGCTGATGCCAAGAGATGTGCAATTAGAAATTGTCACACGTCTTCGCAAACATTTGCCAGGAATTTATTTCGCTACCGAATATGGCGAAGAATTTCATCGCGAGAAGAATTACAACACAAAGTGGGATATTGGCTTGGACAATGTTGGTGTTGACCTAATTGAAATGAAGATAGATCAGCCAGCATTTAAGATGTTAGGACGATGCGGAAACAATGAATTTACATCAGATCAGATGTTAGAAATTGCGGCCCGTGAATTGGCAGGGATTGCAAACATCACGCATTCAAATTCCAGCGAATCATTAATTGAAATTTCGGCAATTGGAGTTAGCAAAGGACAGACTCTGGCCAAGATGGCAGAACGAGCTGGATTGACTGCGCAAGACTGTGTAACTTTTGGCGATAACCCAAATGATTTCTCGATGTTGGAATGGGCGGCAAGATCTTGGGCAATGTCTGATGGCCATCCCGATGGACCGAAGTACGCAAAGTTTGTAGCCAAAGCCCACCATCACGATGGTGTTGCAATCGTGATTGAGTCCTTGCTCGAATTGCCCGCATAACTATTTAGAGGGTAAGTTTGCCCACGGAGGGCTCGCATAGCGGCCGAGTGCACCGGTCTTGAAAACCGGCAAACGAAAGTTTCGTGGGTTCAAATCCCACGCCCTCCGCCAGTTTTAAAGGAATTTGAGCGTGTGGGGGATTTCATAACTCGCACGCGGTCCTACATCTAGCGTGATTTAACTTCGCCCACCAAAATTGCCCCATGGCTACTGGCGTATTTTCTTCATCACGAGCAAAGATAAAAGAGCGCACTCTTCGAACTGATCGTTGGTGGTTACAACCCGCGATTACTTTCACAGTTCTTTTCAGCTTTGTCATCTATGCAACATTCCGAGCATTTGAAAACAAGTATTACTTCGTAGAACCACTTATCTCACCACTCTATTCGCCATGTCTTTCAACAGCGTGCGTTGAAGGTTCTTCACTTCTTGGACAACCTTTTAATAATAAGTATTTTGGAATTGGAATTTCGCCAGCTTTATTTATTTTGATTTTCCCACTCGGATTCCGTATGACTTGCTACTACTACCGCAAGGCTTACTACCGTGCGTTTTGGTTCTCACCACCTGCATGTGCAGTTGCAGAACCACATTCAAAATACACAGGAGAAACTCGCGCACCACTAATTCTTCAAAATGCTCACCGTTGGTTCTTCTACGCTGGATTAGTTTTCAACGTTTTACTTACCTACGATGCAATTTTGGCATTTAGAAATGAACATAAAGAGTGGGGCCACCTAAGCGTTGGAACTCTTGTTCTTATATTTAGCGCAACCATGCTCTGGATGTATTCCCTTTCTTGCCATACTTGTCGCCACACAATTGGTGGTCGCTTAAAGCACTTCTCTAAACATCCAATTCGCTACAAGGCTTGGACTTGGGTTTCAGTTTTGAATCACAAGCATCCAACGTTTGCTTGGATCTCACTGTTCGCAGTTGCTTTTGCCGATATCTATGTCCGCCAAGTTGCATCTGGCGCCTGGACTAACTTCTACTTATTCTAAAGAGAGAAAATAATGACATCCCTTGAAAAACATAAGTACGACGTTGTTGTAATTGGTGCTGGCGGTGCTGGCCTACGTGCTGCAGTAGAAGCACGTGAAGCAGGACTTCGCGTAGCAATCGTATGTAAGTCGCTCTTTGGTAAAGCCCACACTGTTATGGCAGAAGGTGGCGCAGCTGCATCAATGGGTAACGTAAACGACAATGACAATTGGAAAGTCCACTTCCGCGACACTATGCGCGGTGGAAAATTCCTAAATCATTTCCGTATGGCAGAACTTCATGCCAAGGAGTCACCAGATCGTATTTGGGAACTCGAAATGTGGGGCGCGCTATTTGATCGCACTAAAGAGGGAAAGATTAGCCAACGCAACTTCGGTGGCCATGAATATCCAAGACTTGCCCACGTTGGAGACCGCACTGGTCTTGAATTAATTCGCACCATGCAACAACGTATCGTTGCGTTACAACAAATGGATGCCAAAGAAAACGGAAATGCTGAAAGCCACATTAAAGTTTTCGCAGAGTTAACAATTACCGAAATTCTTAAAGAGAATGGCAAAATTGCTGGCGCTTATGGTTACTGGCGCGAAAATGGAAATGAAGTTTTATTTGAAGCCCCTGCAGTAATTATTGCAACAGGTGGCGTTGGAAAGACTTTCAAAATTACATCGAACTCTTGGGAAGGCACTGGCGATGGCCACGCCCTTGCTCTTAAAGCCGGTGCAAATCTCGTTGATATGGAATTCCTACAATTCCATCCAACCGGAATGGTCTGGCCACCATCAGTTCGCGGAATTTTAGTTACAGAATCAGTTCGTGGTGAAGGTGGAATTTTGACCAACTCACTCGGTGAGCGATTCATGTTCAAATACATTCCAGATGTTTTCAAAGATAAGTATGCAGATAACGAGGCCGAGGCAGATCGTTGGTATCTAGATCAAGATAACAACCGCCGTCCACCAGAACTTCTTCCACGTGATGAAGTCGCTCGCGCAATTAACTCTGAAGTTAAAGCTGGTCGCGGAACAGAACATGGCGGAGTATTCCTTGATGTATCAAAGCGAATTCCTGCAGATGTAATTAAGAAGCGTCTTCCATCTATGTGGCACCAGTTCTATGAACTTGCTGGCGTAGATATCACCAAAGAGGCAATGGAAGTTGGCCCTACTTGTCACTACGTAATGGGTGGCGTTGAAGTAGAACCAGATACCGCTGCTGCAGTTGGAGTTCCTGGCCTATTTGCTGCTGGTGAAGTTGCTGGTGGAATGCACGGCTCAAACCGCCTAGGCGGAAATTCGCTTTCAGATCTCTTGGTATTTGGCCGTCGTGCCGGCATGGGCGCAGTGGCTTATGTAAAGAGCAACCCAAGTGCATCTGTTTCAGAGAAGGCAATCTCTGATGCTGCTGCAAGAATCGAAGCACCATTTAGCCGCGCAGGTGGCGAGAATTCTTATTCACTACATGCTGAACTCCAAGAAGTCACTCACAATCTTGTTGGAATTATTCGTACTGGAAGAGAAGTTGAAGATGCAATTGCAAAGATTGCAGATATTCGCGCTCGCAGTGCAAATGTTGCAGTAGCTGGCGATCGTAAATTCAACCCAGGATTCCACTTAGCTTTCGACCTAGACAACATGTTGTTGGTTGCCGAAAGCACAGCAAAATCTGCTCTACTTCGCGAAGAGTCTCGTGGTGGTCATACTCGTGATGATTTCCCAGGAATGAATTCAAAGTGGCGCCAGGTCAATCACATTTCTAGTTTCGATGGCAAGCAAGTAAATGTTAAAGCACAAGCACTTCCACCAATGCCAAAAGAGCTATTCGATCTCTTTGATATTCACGAACTTGAAAAATATATGACCTCCGAAGAAATTGCGAAAGGTGGTTCCAACTAATGGCCCGCAAACTTAATCTTCGTATTTGGCGTGGAGATTCCACCGATGGTGGATTGAAGAATGTTGAAGTTGAGGCAAATGAAGGTGAAGTAGTTCTAGATGTAATCCATCGCGTTCAAGCAACCCAGATGGGCGACCTTGCAGTTCGTTGGAACTGCAAAGCTGGAAAATGCGGTTCTTGTTCAATGGAAATTAACGGCAAGCCACGTCTTGCTTGTATGACCCAAGTTGCTTCATTCCCTGAAGGTGAAGAGATCACAATTACTCCGCTTCGCGCATTCCCTGTCATTAAAGATCTTGTTACTGATGTTTCTTTCAATTACAAGAAAGCTATGGAGATTCCTTCATACGAACATCCAAAAGATTTGGCTCCGGGCGCGGCC
>WLJZ01000015.1 GCA_009701525.1 Actinomycetota bacterium | reverse complement strand
TTTCCGACCTGAACCACACGAAGTAGTTCGCTGAAGTTCTCTCGCTTACGACAAGCTATGCAGCTCCGAATCGGAATCGGCATCTCTAGTCCCTCGCATTTTTAAACTATCAGGGGCAAACCTTACCCGCGATGTTGGGATGTTCACAATTGTTGAATATCCCCCTGCTAATTACGCGGGAAATTCACCCTCGCTTCCGGCGCCTTGAACTTCATCTTCAATCGCTGGCTTAGGCTTTTCAATTCGCACCACCGGATTATCAGGATGAATATCGATTCGCCACCCAGTTAGCCGCGCCGCAAGGCGAGCATTCTGTCCATCTTTTCCTATTGCCAAGGAGAGTTGATAATCAGGAACGATAACTTTTGCTGACTTGCTCTCAAGATCTACAACTTCGCAACTAGATACTTTCGCTGGCGCCAGTGCATTCGCAACATACACGGCCGGATTTTCGGAGTAATCAACGATGTCAATCTTTTCGCCATTTAATTCATCCATTACCGCTTTGGCTCTCGCACCTACTGGCCCAATTAACGCACCCTTAGGGCTTACGCCTGCGCGGTGTGATCTAACAGAAACTTTGCTTCGATAACCAGGTTCGCGAGAAACACCAACGATTTCAACAACCCGATCTTTAAGCTCTGGAACTTCAAGTGTAAATAGCGCTTTGACCAGTAGTGGGTGTGTTCTAGAGAGCGTAACTTCTGGACCCTTTAAGCCTTGTTTCACATCTACAACGAAACATTTAATTCGTTGGCCATGTGTATAAGTTTCAGTAGGTACTTGCTCGTTAGGTGGAATCTTTCCTTCGACTCTTCCAAGATCAACATAGACCAGCGTTGCATCGCGGCCTTGTTGGATAACACCGGAAATTACATCTCCAACACTTGCCGAAAATTCTTCAACAACATCTGCATCTTTTGCAGCCCGCATCCGTTGTTTAATCTCTTTGCGAGTGATCGATTGAATTATTTGCTCAAAGCCCTCGGGCATGTGCGTGATGGTTTCGGTGTAAATACCCTCTTCATTGAACTGCGGAACATGAATAAGAATTTCACCATTCACGCGGTTTAGAACTGCGCGACCTTGTGGCTTTGCATCTTCAAGTGCTACATAAGCCTCAGTGACGGCATTTTCTATTGCGCTAATCATTTTCTCGAGCGGAATTTCTTTCTCGATTGTCAACGCAATTAGCGCATCTACATCTACGCTCATTTGAATTCGATTTCTAGCGCTGCACGCTTTATATCTTCGAATGAAACAGTGTTCTCATCGACTAATACTGTTGTTTCACTTGCTTGGCCTATCCGACCTTCGACGACTAGCCCGGTCTGCATTGTTACTTTCACAAGTCGGCCTAAATTCTTGCGCCAATGTCTTGGCTTGGTAAGTGGGCGATCTAAACCTGGAGATGTAACTTCCAAGGTGAATGCGCTGTCGCCAAGAACCGGTAGCTCCTCGATTACTTGCGATATCTCTTTTGTAACAGCTGTAACTTGATCTAAATTTAAATGGGTATCACTATCGACAATTACCGTGAGAATCTTTACTTTTCCTGCAGTTGTGATTGTTAGCTCTTCTAGATAATTTCCAGTAGCTTCAATTATTGGCCGAATAGCGGCGCTTATTTCCTCGTTCAATGGCATATTCATCTGCCCTCTCCATTATTAAGTTTTAGTTAGCGAGCCAATCATAACCCACTTTCAGGATGAGAATTGTCGTGACTAGCAAAAATACTTTTCGAACTAATGGCGAACCGCCTCGGATTGCTAACCGCGAACCGATGATTGCCCCAATTACATTCGCGACAGCAAGGGCTAGCCCAAGTTTCCACCAGATATGGCCAGTTAATTGGAAGGAGATGATCGCTCCAAAGTTTGTTGCAATATTTACTAATTTGGCAGTGGCCGAAGCCTTTAAGAATGCATATCCAACAAGTCCAACTAAGAGAAAAACTAGGAAAGTACCGGTGCCCGGTCCAAAGATTCCATCATAGAAACCAATGGTTAGTCCAAGTGCCATAACTATTTGATGGCGCTTCCTGCTTGTAAATCTAAGATTTTCATTCATGCCAAGCTCTGGTTTGCGCCAGGTATAAATGGCCACGCTAATTAATAAAAAGATAATTAGTGGGCGAAAAACCGAAGTAGGAAATGAACTCGCAAGTCGAGCGCCAGCAGCAGAACCTATAAGTGCGGGAATTGCCATGTACGAGGTGAGTTTTAGGTCAGGCTTGACTCTGCGAAAGTAATTTATGGCAGCGCTAGAAGTTCCAAAAATGGAGATAACTTTATTTGTTCCCAAAATCATAGGAATTGGTTTTTCGGATAGCCCTATCAGAAGGGCAGGAAGTTGAATTAGGCCACCACCGCCAGCCATCGCATCAACAAAACCGGCAAAACCAGCCGCGATGATTAGGAATATTGCGGTTTCAATACCCATCTATTTAAGAATTTGTAACCCGTGAAACTATCTCACTAACAGCTTTCAGTAATTCAATCTCGGATTTTTCACCGCTCTTGCGAACACGGAACTCAACTTTTCCTTCAGAGAGCGCTTTGCCTACGATAACGATAAATGGGATTCCAATTAATTCAGCGTCTTTAAACTTAACGCCAGCGCTAGCTTCTCGGCGATCGTCAAACATAACGCGCAAGCCCTTCTCTTCTAAATCTTCAGCGAGAGTTTGCGCTGCTTTAAAGACTTCATCTTCTTTTCCTGTTGCAACAATATGAATATCAGCTGGTGCGATTTCGCGTGGCCAGTTGAGTCCTATTTCATCATGAGTCTGTTCGGCAATAGCGGCAACTGCTCGTGAGACGCCGATTCCATATGAGCCCATAGTTACTACCTGAGATTTACCATTTTGATCAAGCACAGTTAAATCAAGTGCTTGGGCATATTTGCGACCAAGTTGAAAGATATGGCCAATTTCAATTGCGCGGTCAATAATTACCGGAGTCTGGCACTTAGGACAGAGATCACCAGCGCGAACTTCTGCAGCTTCTAAATATTTTTCAACTTCAAAGTCCCGACCATTTGTTACAAAGCGAACGTGGGTATCTTTCTTATTAGCGCCGGTAATCCAATGCGAACCTGGGCGAACACGTGGATCGGCATAAACGCTAACCCCAAGTTTCTTTGCATCTTGTGGGCCAACATAACCCTTGACCAAGCCTGGGAATTTAGCGAAATCGCTATCTTCAAATAGCCGAAGTTCTTGCACGCCTGGAAGATTTGCTTGAAGGCGCTTTAAATCTACTTCGCGATCACCTGGAACTAAAACTGAAATTGCATTCGAATCTGCCATTAAAAGCACATTCTTTAAGGTGTCAGATGCTTTATGGCCAGGGCCAAACTTAGTATTCAAAAGTTCAACAAGTGAATCAATGGTCGGAGTATTTGGTGAATCAAATTCAGCCATGGCAGCTGGCGCCGCTCCTGTATATGGTTCAACTTTTGTAACCATTGCTTCAACATTTGCGGCATACCCACATTTTTCGCAGAGAACATATGTATCTTCGCCAGTTTCACATGGTGCTAAGAATTCTTCAGAACCTGAACCGCCCATAGCTCCTGATACTGCCGAGACAATGTTGTACTTAAGACCCAGACGATTAAAAGTTTTTATGTAAGCATCGCGATGCTTGTTGTATGAAGCTATTAGTCCAGCATCATCAATATCAAAAGAGTAAGAATCTTTCATTACAAACTCTCGACCCCGGATAATTCCGCTGCGAGGTCTAGTTTCATCGCGGAATTTAGTTTGAATCTGATAAATCGAAAGCGGTAGATCTTTATATGACGAATATTCACCCTTAACCATCAAGGTAAACATCTCTTCATGTGTTGGTCCTAATAAATAATCATTGCCCTTGCGATCTTGTAATCTAAATAAATCAGAGCCGTATTCATCCCAACGATTAGTTTTCTCATATGGTTCACGTGGCAATAGCGCTGGAAAGTGAACTTCCTGAAAACCAGCGGCATCCATCTCTTCGCGAATAACTCGTTCGATGTTTCGATAAGTGATGTAACCAAGTGGAAGCCATGAATAAACGCCAGCTGCGATTCGGCGGACATATCCAGCCCGAACTAATAAACGGTGGCTTGCTACCTCGGCATCTGCTGGATCATCGCGAAGGGTGCGCAGCAGCAAGGTAGACATTTTTAGCATGGGCTTACCTTACCGAATTTATTTAGTAGTTACGGTTGGCGTTCCGCTTTCGACGCCTGCAGCTTCCATTTCTTCGGCTAAACGCATTGCCTCTTCGATGAGAGTTTCAACTATTTGGCTCTCTGGAACTGTTTTAATAACTTGGCCCTTTACGAAAATCTGGCCTTTGCCATTTCCGGATGCAACCCCAAGATCTGCTTCACGAGCTTCGCCAGGACCATTTACTACGCAACCCATAACAGCTACGCGAAGTGGAACAGTCATTCCTTGTAGACCTGCTTGAACTTTTTCAGCCAAGGTATAAACATCAACCTGCGCGCGACCACAAGATGGGCAAGAAACTATCTCAAGTTTACGTTGACGAAGATTTAGCGATTCCAAAATTGAGATTCCAACTTTAACTTCTTCAACTGGTGGCGCAGATAATGAAACTCGAATTGTGTCGCCAATACCTTCAGATAAGAGAATCCCAAATGCTGTTGCAGATTTAATTGTGCCTTGGAAAATTGGCCCAGCTTCAGTAACTCCAAGGTGCAGTGGATAATCACACTTGCTGGCAAGTAGTCGATACGCCTGAACCATAGTTACCGGATCGTGGTGTTTAACTGAAATTTTAATATCGCTAAAACCATGCTCTTCGAAGAGTGATGCTTCCCAGAGCGCAGATTCTGCAAGCGCTTCGGGAGTTGCTTTTCCATACTTTGCTAGAAGTCTTGGATCAAGGGAACCAGCGTTAACTCCAATTCGAATTGGAATTCCTGCATCTCCAGCAGCTTTCGCAACTTCTTTAACTTTGTCATCAAATTGTTTAATGTTTCCAGGATTTACCCGAACTGCAGCGCACCCAGCATCGATTGCGGCGAAGATATATTTTGGTTGGAAGTGGATATCGGCAATTACTGGAATCTGGGATTTCTTAGCGATCTGTGCGAGTGCATCAGCATCATCCTGACTTGGAACTGCGACACGAACAATTTGGCAACCTGATGCGGTTAGCTCAGCAATTTGTTGAAGCGTTGCATTCACATCAGAGGTAAGAGTTGTGCACATTGATTGCACGCTTACAGGTGCATCTCCCCCAACTAATACGCTGCCAACTTTTAATTGTCTGCTCTTGCGGCGTGGTGCCAGCGTCGCTATTGGCGCGCTTGGCATTCCGAGATTTACCATGGTTGCATCCTAGATTATTGTCGAAGATTTATTGGATTGAAAATATCCGCGGCTAAAAGTAGCAGTGAGAGAACTGCTAAAACCGCGAAAACTGCAAGGGTAAGTGGGAGCAATTTCTCAACATCTATCGCAGCTGGCGGCGCTATCTTTCGGCGCTTAGCGTTTAATCTACGAACTCCATCAACGATGGCTACTGCCATATGACCGCCATCTAGTGGGAGTAGCGGAAGTAGATTAAAGACACCAACGAAGATATTTAGACTTGCAATAATAATTAAGAATGACGCTACCTTCTCTCGAGATTCCAACTTTGGATCACTCGCAGTTTGGGCACTCACTCGCGCAACACCAACTACTCCAACTAAGCCTTGGGCATCTCGTTCTTCATTGCCGAAAGTCTGGCGAACGAGTGCTGGAATTTTTGTTGGTAGTGAAATCAATGAGGTGACGCTATTTCCAAGCAGGTCTTTTGTTAGTTTTGCACTATTAGCAATCGCTTTAAATGAACCATCTTTGTGAGTTCCTAATTTATTGATTACACCTAAGTAGCCGATCTCTTTTCCATCTAGAGTGCGGGCCGCTGGCGTAATAGGAATTTTAAGCTCTTCGCCATTTCGAAGAACAGTAAGTGTGATCGGTTTATTTGCTGAAGCTCGAATCTTGGTCGTGTAATCGAACCAATTCTCATAACTCTTACCATTAATCGAAATAATTTCATCATTTGCAATTAAGCCAGCTGCTTTAGCTGGTGATGGATTTGAAGTAGATGTGCACTTTGTATCAGAGACACCATTTGCAGTATTTAGAACACAAGGTACAACTTCCCCGATTGTATTGGTCACTGTTGTAACACCGACGCCGGCAAGAAGGATTACCAGAATTAAGAAGCCGAGAACAAAGTGAAGGAAGGATCCAGCACCAAGAACAATTAAACGTTTAGGAACAGAGGCTAAATAAAATGCGCGGTGCTTGTCGGCTTCCGGCAACTCCTCGTTTACTGACATTCCAGAAATTCGACAGTAGCCACCGGCAGGGATTGCCTTAATTCCGAATTCAGTTTCACCTCTAGTAAAAGACCAGATTCGCTTGCCAAAGCCCAAGAAAAATTCAGTGACCCGCATGTGAAATCTCTTCGCAGTTAAATAGTGGCCAGCTTCGTGAACCATTACCGAAAATAGAAGTGCAACTACAAAAGCTAGGACTCCGAGAAGACTTAAACCTGAAAAATTCACTTGCGCTCCTGAACTAATTGGGTGGCGATACTACGTGCATCCTTCTCGATGGCACTGACATCAGCTAATGAGGTAATTGTAATTGGTGAGTTTGCGCCTAGTTTCGCAACACTGGCATCGACGATATCTACTATTTGAGTAAAGGAGATTAAGCCATTTAGGAATGCCTCTACTGCAACTTCATTTGATGCATTAAATATTGCGGGCAATCCGCCACCAAGTTCCCCACATCTTCTAGCAAGATCTACAGCTGGAAATTTCGCACTATCAATTGGCGCAAAATCCCAAGTGTGAGACTTGCTCCAATCAATTGGCGCACTTGCTTTAGGAATTCGATTCGTACCTGCGATTGCATATGCAATCGGCCCCTTCATACTTGGTGGGCTAGCTTGCGCAATGGTTGAGCCATCAACGAATTCCACCATTGAATGAACATAAGATTGTGGATGTATGACTGCACTTATCTTTGAATACGGAATATCAAATAGGTAGTGGGCTTCGATAATTTCTAAACCTTTATTCATCAAAGTCGCGGAATTTACTGTCACAACTGGACCCATCGCCCATGTTGGATGATTTAGCGCATCGGCGACAGTTATATCTGAAAAATCTGCCCGGTCTCTAAATGGTCCACCACTTGCAGTTAATACAACCTGCTTAACTTCAGAAGCCTTACCACTTAGAAAACATTGATAAAGCGCGGAGTGCTCTGAATCAACTGGAATTATTCGATCTCTGCCATATGCCATGACTAAATCGCCACCAGCTACAAGAGATTCCTTATTTGCAAGCGCCACTTTATTTCCAACGGCTAATGCAGCAAGCGTTGGACCAAGTCCAATTGATCCAGTAATTCCATTTAAAACTACATCACAAGCAATTGCAGCAATTTGCGCGGCGGCGGTTGGACCATCGATAACTTCGGTATTTCCAAGTTGAGAAATTAATTTAGCTCTATCCCCTGTCGTGCCAACAACTGGTACCGAAAATTTCTTTGCTTGTTCGGCCAGGCGCTCGAGATTCTTTGACCCAGCCGCCAATCCAATTACCCGGAACTTATCGGGATTAGCTTCAACTATTTCAAGGGCCTGCATGCCGATAGATCCCGTTGAACCAAGGATTACCAAATCTATTGGGCTAGACATTCCCCTATTCTAAGTAAGAATGGGGAAAACTTTTACCTCAGATAGACTTCCTCCCATGAGCACCGGTCCAAATATCCCGCAAGAACTTCGCCTTGTTACATCAATTCCAGGTCCAAAGTCCCAGGAAATTATCAAGCGCCGCAACGAAGCAGTCTCGGCCTCTCTTGGAATGGCGATTCCAGTTGTTGTTGAAAAAGCGGGCGGCGGAGTCATAGTTGATGTTGATGGCAACTCAATTATTGATATGGGAGCCGGTATCGCAGTAGTAAACGTTGGAAATAGCGCAGATCGCGTCGTTGAAAACGTTATCAATCAAGTCAAGGCTTTTACTCACACCTGTTTCATGATTGCGCCATACCTTGGTTACATCGAAGTCTGTGAAGCTTTAAACAGATTGACTCCAGGAACTCATAAGAAGAAATCTGTACTTCTTAACTCCGGTGCCGAAGCTGTTGAAAATGCAATAAAGATTGCGCGCGCATATACCAAGCGTCAAGCCGTTGTTGTTTTTGAACATGGTTATCACGGCCGAACAAATCTAACTATGGCAATGACTGCAAAAAATATGCCATACAAAGAGGGATTTGGTCCATTTGCTAGCGAAATTTATCGCATGCCAATGGCCTATCCATTTAGATTTAACGGTGATGCTGCTACATGTGCGAGTGAAACTCTAGATGTTGTAACTCATAAAATTGAGAAGGAAATTGGCGCTAAGAATGTCGCAGCAATTGTTATCGAACCAATCCAAGGAGAAGGCGGATTTATTGTTCCACCGAAGGGTTTCCTGCCAGGACTAGCTAAGTTTGCTAAAGATAATGGCATCGTATTTGTTGCCGATGAAGTTCAAACAGGTTTTGGCCGTACCGGAAAGATGTTCGCCGTAGAACATGAGAGCGTTGATGCAGATTTGATTACCACTGCAAAAGGTATTGCCGGCGGTTTCCCGCTTGCAGGTGTAACCGGTCGCGCAGAAATGTTGGACTCGGTTCATGCCAGCGGATTGGGTGGAACTTTTGGCGGAAATCCTGTTGCATGTGCTGCTGCTCTAGGTGCAATCGCAACTATTGAAGAAGAAAAATTAGTTGATCGCGCTAATGCCATAGGAAAGATTATGGTTGATGCACTTACAGCCATGGCTAAGAAATACCCAGTTATCGGTGAGATCCGTGGCGCCGGTGCGATGCAGGCAATTGAATTAGTTAAGCCTGGAACAATCGAGCCAAACAATGAGGCCATGAGCGCTGTAATTAAATACTGCCAGCAGAAGGGTGTATTAATTCTTAGCGCAGGAACTTATGCGAATGTAGTTAGATTACTTCCACCATTGGTAATGCCCGAGCATCTGTTAAATCAGGCGCTTGGAATTATTGATGAAGCTTTTGCTTCGCTCTAAATTACGAGTCGAAACCAAGCCCAAGGGCATCTAAGAATTTAAGCCAAAGATTTCGTTTGCCCTGATTCTGATCTGATTTATTGATTGACCATTGAGTTAAGCGAATAAAAATAAACTTAAATGGTTCTGGTGGGAATGGAAGTGGTTTCTTGCGAACCATCTTCAACCTTGTTCGTTCATTATCTTCGCCATCTAAGAGATCCAACATAACTTGTGCGCCAAAACGTGATGCACCAACACCGAGTCCGGTGTACCCCATTACATAAGCAACTCGACCACGATATGCCTGGCCCCAGAATTGTGTGAAGCGAGAGCAGGTATCAATTGCACCGCCCCAGCCATGAGTAAATTTAATTCCCTTTAGTTGTGGGAAAGTTTCAAGAAATGCTTGGGCTAAATGGGCATAAGTATCGGCGCTAGTTTCGTATTCATGGCGAACTTTTCCACGGAAATTATAGATTGCGTCATACCCGCCCCACAAAATCTCGTTATCTTTTGTTAGCCGGTAATAATGGAATTGATTTCCAGCTTCAGATAAACCTTCGCGATCTTTCCAGCCAATTGATGCCATTTGCTGCGGGGTAAGCGGCTCGGTAACCAGTTGAAAGTCATAGACCGGAACAACATATTTCTTCGCTCTTCTAATTAAAGATTTATATATATTGGTTGCAAGTGCAACTTTCTGCGCATAAACCGTTCCGTATGGCGTATGAACAATAATTCCCTTGCTGGTTCGCTCAAGCCAAAGCGCACTCGTATTTTCATAAATCTGCACGCCATTCTTAATACAGGCTTGTTCTAGACCCCAAACCAATCTCGCCGGATCTATAAGCGCCGTTCCATCTGGATCCCACAAGCCACCAACAGAAATTGGCGAATTAACTCTTGCCTGCATCTCTTCCTTACTAAGAATCTGCACACTATCGCCCATTGAGTTCCGCAGATTAGCGGTCTCAATCAAACCTGCCATCTGCCACTCTTCATTAGCAACGCTAATTTCACCAGTTAATTCAAAGTCACAATCGATTTTGTATTTCTTGATCGTGGCTTCAATAGCTTCAAGATTTTCGCGACCTAGGCGTTCAATTATTGCCATCTCATCTTTGAAACGGGTGTAGCCATTTAAGAAGCCGTGAGTTAACGAGTAACTGCAGAAACCACCGTTGCGGCCAGATGCACCAGCACCGGTTTCTAATTGTTCAATAATGATTACATTGCGCTCTGGATTTTTCTCTTTAGCCAATAGCGCTGTCCAAAGGCCGGTGTAACCTGCGCCGACAATGCAGAGATCGGTTGTAGTTTCACCGATTAAAGTTGGATGCGCTTCTGGCTCCAAAGGGTCAGCATCAAGCCAATACAACTGAGGTTGCATGTGCGAGAGATGTTTTAAATAGGAAGAGTCGATGTCTGACATCGTGTAATCCGGCCTAAACCGGGATCACCCCTTCAATCACAACTTAAAGTTGGCCCGGGTCCTCCGGAGTCCTACCCCATGACGCAGAACTACTTGCAGCTCTGTCGTTCACCATGGAAACGTTAAAAGTTTAGCGCACCTTCCGGCGGTTTACTAGTTGCCCCACGACAACAATTGTTAAGGCTAAGAAGAACATTGCCGAACCAATCACATTTGCTTGTGCGGGGATTCCGCGTGCGGCCGATACATAAATAAATTTAGGGAAAGTAGTTAGGGTTCCAGAATTGAAGTTGGTAATAATGAAATCATCAAAAGAGAGACTAAAAGCCAGTAGCGCTGCGCCAGCGATTCCAGGTGCAACCAATGGAAGTGTTACCCGTCTGAAGGTTTCAAATTCATTTGCATATAAATCCATTGCTGCTTGTTCAAGTCTCGGATCAAGGCTTGCGATACGAGCTTTGACTGTTACGACAACAAAAGAGATACAGAAAACAATATGGGCAATTACTGTAGGCCAGAATCCTGGGTTAATTTTAAATACCAGGAATAATGAAAGTAGCGAAGCGCCCATAACAATTTCTGGAGTTGCCATCGGCAAGAAGATTAGAAGGTTAGAGGTCGAACGGCCCTTGAATTTATGTCGGCCAATTGCAAAGGCGATCATGGTTCCAAGAATTGTTGAGAAGAAGGTTGCTAGGAAACCAATCTTGATTGAATTACCAAGTGCAGTACAGACCTCAGGGGCGCCACATGGATTCTGCCAATTGCTTAGCGTGAAGCCCTTCCAAATCAAGTTGCTCTTTCCAGAATCATTAAATGAGAATGCAAAGGTATAAGCAACTGGAATAAAGAGATAAGTAAAGGCGAAAATTGCATAGATGCGAATTAGGTTGCGGCCAATCCAACGTTGAATTCGTGCACCAAGTGGAATTGTAGGTATCGTTGCATCTTTAATTTTCTGGCTCATACCAACTCCTCTGTTCCGGCCTTACGGATATAGAGAGTTACTAAAATTAGAATTGCAGCCATCAAAGTAAATGAGAGCGCAGCTGCTGTTGGATAGTCAACAATCTTAAAATATCTAGACTCAATAACATTTCCGAGCATCTTGGTATTTGGGTTTCCAAGAATTGCTGCATTTACATAATCTCCGGCTGCGGGGATAAAGGTAAGAAGAGTTCCAGCAACAACACCTGGTAAGGAGAGCGGCAAGGTAACTTTACGAAATGTCGTGTAGCCATTTGCATAGAGATCACCAGAGGCCTCAAGAGTTCTTGGGTCAATACGATCGATTGAAGCAAAAAGTGGCAGTGTCATGAAAGGTAAGAAGTTATAAGTCATACCCATTACAAC
>WLJZ01000143.1 GCA_009701525.1 Actinomycetota bacterium | reverse complement strand
TTTAGTGGCGCAGCAATAACAATTGCACCAGTTGTAGGCAACTTATCAAGGTTACGTAGTTGTGTTAGACCGTACTTGTTATTTCCAAGTAGGTAGTTGTGGCAAGGGAATGGAACATCCATTCCAAATGCTCCGCCAGCATCGATGCCGACAGTTTCAACACCTAGTCCCAGGATGTCGCGCTTTGTTGCAAGGAATTCTGCGCAAGCTGGTGGAAGTCCTGGAGTATGTGGACCATTTTCATCGGCATTAGCAAAAGCTTTTGGATCATCGCCAAACTTTGACCAACCTGTGCGGAATAGAACCCAAGCACCCTTTGGAATTGGACCATTCGCTTTTTCCCAAGCTTCGATATGTGAAACCTCAAGAAGAAAATCTGGATTTTCAGCAGCTTCTTTTACGAAATCAAGAACTACAGCTGGTCCAACTAAACGTTGTGGTGGAATTGATGCAACATCGTCGCCATCTTTTCCGGTGATCCAATGATTTGGTGCATCTAAGTGCGTACCGGTGTGCTCACCAGTGTGGAAGTTATTCCAATACCAAGCTGGTCCGCGATCGTCATACTTAGAAATTTCTTCTAATTGAAATGATGCGGTCTGACCAAATGGTTCTGGAAGAACAAGTATTGGTGTGTTTGAATGCAAAGGCGCTGTTAGGTCTAAGACCTGGACTGCTCCTGATGCAAGATCATTTGCTAGGGCATTTAGATTTGCCATTTATGTGCTCCTTCTAGATATCGGTTTAAAGCCTTCCGCGCTTTGGGCATCGCAGGGGATTGAGATTAGCCTTGAGCGGGCCGTATTTCTAGGTTTGACGACCGTCAATTTTGCCCAAGAGCCTTCTCAGCATTGTCATTTAGCACACACTTTAAGTCGCCCAAATCTCCTAGACAGGGCACACTGCGCATGCGACGATTACCGAGTATTTTTTGCCCCTCTGGTGGAAACCAATGAGGCGGCGCTGAATTTATAAGGAGAGAAATGGCTGAACGTTCGTTTGCTACTGAAGTTGGGAAACTTCGCGCTGGCGAGGGTGAAGAATTTTTTGGCGAAGGAATCCTTGCTGTTACCAAAGCACTTTTGCAATCTGGTGTGGCATATGTTGGCGGGTATCAAGGCGCACCAATTTCCCACCTTATGGATGTGCTTGGCGATGCAAAAGAAATTTTAGATGAACTTGGTGTGCACTTCGAAAATAGCGCATCAGAAGCAACAGCTGCAGCCTCACTTGCAGCATCTGTTTATTACCCATTGCGAGGCGCAATTACTTTTAAATCTACAGTCGGAACAAACGTCGCATCAGATGCGCTCGCGAATCTAGCGTCAGGTGGAGTTACCGGTGGCGCACTAATTATTGTTGGCGAAGATTACGGTGAAGGTTCTTCAATCATGCAAGAGCGTTCACATGCCTTCGCAATGAAATCTCAAATTTGGTTATTAGATCCTCGTCCAAACCTAACTGCAATTGTTGATTCAGTTGATATTGGATTCCGACTTTCAGAAGCAAGTAATTCTCCTGTAATGCTTCAGTTACGTCTGCGTTCTTGCCATTTACATGGTCGTTTTATTGCTAAAGATAATGTGAAACCAGAATTCACTCTTCGCGATGCCATGGAAAATCCAGTCCGTGACACAAATAGAATTGTTCTTCCGCCAGCCAGCTTTATGCACGAGCAAGAGAAGGTTACAAAGCGTTGGCCAGCTGCAGTTAAATTCATTAAAGATAATAAGATAAATGAGTTTTTTGCTGATGGCTCACAAGACTTCGGAATTGTCATGCAAGGTGGGCTTTACAACACTGTAATTCGCTCGCTTCAACTCCTTGGACTCTCTGATGTCTATGGCAACAGCAAGATTCCGCTTTATATTCTCAACGTTACTTACCCAATTATTGATGATGAAGTTGTTGAGTTTGCGAAGAGCAAAAAAGGCATTCTTCTAGTTGAAGAAGGTCAACCGGATTACATCGAACAGAATATAAATGCTGTTCTACGTCGCGCCGGCGTTCAAACTGCGCTGCACGGTAAAGATCTATTGCCAGTAGCAGGCGAGTACACGCCAGCATCTGTGACAAAAGGAATTCTTGATTTCGTAAAGAAATTTGGTCCGCAATTACTTGATGAAGGTAACTTGCCAGCAATCGTTCGTCCAGATGGCGACAAGCCAAATTCTATTAAGTCAGTTGCACCAACTGAACAAATTCACGGCAGACCACCATCATTCTGTACTGGATGCCCAGAGCGCCCAATCTTTACCGCGTTGAAATTAGCGGAGAAAGAGACTGGAAAGCATCACATCTCTGCAGATATCGGTTGTCATCTATTTTCAATTTTGCCGCCGTTTAATATCGGTGCAACAACAATGGGGTATGGACTTGGTGTTGCAGGTGCTTCAGCGCTCCACGATTTAGATAGCGATAAACGAACCATCAGCTTTATGGGTGATGGTGGTTTTTGGCACAATGGTTTAACAAGTGGAATTGGTAACGCGGTATTCAATAAGAGCGATGGTGTTGTTGTAGTTGTAGACAACGCATATAGCGCGGCCACAGGCGGTCAAGATGTTCTATCTTCACAGGCATCAAATGAAATTAGATCCACCAAGCATCCGATTGAACGTGCAGTGCGCGGAATCGGTGTTGAGTGGGCAAAGACTGTTTCAAATACCTTCAAAGTAAGTGAAATGAAGAAGATATTTAAAGATGCGCTGACAACAAAAGAACTTGGACCAAAAGTCATCGTTGCTCAAAGTGAGTGCACGCTTAACCGCACCCGCCGCGAACGCCCTGCTATGGCGAAACGAATTAAAGAAGGAAAGCGCGTTGTTCGCGAAAGATTTGGGGTAGATCCAGATACCTGCACAGGCGATCATTCTTGTATTCGTTTAAATGGTTGCCCATCTCTAACTATTACTTCTAATCCAGATCCAATGCGTAAAGATCCGGTCGCAACCGTTCTAAATACGTGTGTGGGTTGTGGACTTTGTGGTGAAGCGGCACATGCAGCAGTTCTAT
>WLJZ01000142.1 GCA_009701525.1 Actinomycetota bacterium | reverse complement strand
GTTCCACCTAGTTCAGAAGGAAATTCGGATTCGACCAAGACCTGGAATCTGCGCATATTTACAATGTGATCGATATGTTCAATATCTACGGGGCACTCTTCCACACAAGCACCACAAGCAGTACAAGACCATAAGACTTCAGGTGAAATAACGCTGCCAACAATTGGTTCATCGCTTCCAACTTTAGTTAAAGCATGATCACGCATTGCCATAATTAATAATTTAGGAGAGAGCGGTTTATCGGTATGCCATGCTGGACATTGAGATTGGCAGCGACCGCATTCGGTGCAACTAGCCATATCCAATAAACCCTTCCAGGAAATATCAGCGCTCTTACCAATTCCAAAAATGTCATCCTCTTTTGGATCTTCAAAATCAATTGGCTTGCCATGTGAAATCATTTCAGGCAATGGACCAAGTGCTGGCTTAGAATCTAAATTACGTTTGAAGAAAATATTGAATGGTGCCAAGAACCGGTGCCAAGCAACACCCATTGTTAAGTCACTTGAAATTACAATAAACCAGAGCGCCGATACCCAAATCTTTATTCCAGCAACAGTTTGAACTGCGGTCGCATTTACATAATATTGGTGTTCTAAGTAGTCCAGAGTAATTACACAAATTACAACTGCAAGAATAGTCGCTTCAACATAATAAGCTTTTAAAGATTTCGATCCTAAAAATCTCGAAGTTCTAGATAGATGAACAAACCTTGTAACTTGACGAATTCCAATTAGTGCAACAATTCCAACTCCAGTTGTCCAAGCGATTGTTAAAACAAAGTATCGATACAGCTCCCAATTTCCAATAATAGGAAGTACAAAAGAGGGATCAATGAGTTGTCCGTATGCAGTAATTAAAGTTCCAAAGAGTGCAACAAACCCGATCATTACAAACCAGTGGGCAATTGCAGAACCAGTAAAGCGAAGCATCTTTGTGTGCAGCAAAATTTCTCGGGCCATTGATTTTGCACGCGCACCCTTGTTTGCAAACCTTGCTGGATCACTCTGACCTGCAGATATCCGGCGGTACATCTCTCGCAGCTTTAAGGCGAAGCTTCCGATAGCAAAGAGCGTGAATATATAAAGGACGATCGCCAGATAGCTCATACGAGAAGGCTAGAGCCCGCCCCCCAAAGTCTTGGGAATATCCCGCCCCAACCAGGCGTTACCTGGTTACCTCAACTTGAGTCAGCTCGGCTCAATCTTTTGACATCGAGCGGCTCAATTGCGAGAATTCGACCATAGCCGGTCAGAAATCAGGCTGAAGTAATAAGAATAAGGAGCAATAAATGGCTAGAGCAGTCGGAATCGACTTAGGAACAACAAATAGTTGCGTATCTGTATTAGAAGGTGGCGAGCCATCTGTAATTACGAACGCAGAAGGCGCACGCACAACCCCATCGATCGTTGCCTTTGCTAAGAATGGCGAGGTTCTTGTCGGTGAAGTTGCAAAGCGTCAATCAGTAACAAACGTTGAACGCACAATCCGTTCAGTTAAGCGCCATATGGGCACAAGCTGGAACATGGATATCGATGGCAAGAAATACACACCGCAAGAAATCAGCGCTCGCATTTTAATGAAGTTAAAGCGTGATGCCGAAAGCTTCCTTGGTGACACAGTTACAGATGCAGTTATTACTGTTCCTGCGTATTTCAATGATGCCCAACGTCAAGCAACAAAAGAAGCTGGCGAAATTGCTGGCTTAAATGTTCTTCGAATTGTTAACGAGCCAACCGCTGCAGCACTTGCATATGGTCTGGATAAGGGCGATGCTGAACAAACAATTTTAGTATTCGACTTAGGTGGTGGAACTTTCGACGTTTCACTTCTAGAAATCGGCGACGGTGTTGTTGAAGTTAAAGCAACAAACGGCGATAACAATCTTGGTGGCGATGATTGGGATCAATCACTAGTTGATTATTTAGTTAAAACTTTTGCCGCAAAGACTGGCATTGATTTAACAAAAGATAAGATGGCAATGCAACGTGTTCGCGAAGCAGCTGAAAAAGCAAAGATTGAACTATCTTCTTCACAGCAAACTTCAATCAATCTTCCTTACATCACAGTAGATGCCGAGAAGAACCCACTCTTCTTAGATGAAACAATTACTCGTGCACAATTCCAAGGGATGACTGCTGACTTGCTTGAACGTTGCAAGAAGCCATTCCAATCAGTTCTAAAAGATGCTGGAATTCCAATTGCCGACATTGATCACGTAGTTCTAGTTGGCGGTTCAACTCGTATGCCAGCAGTGGTTGATTTAGTTCGCGATTTAACTGGTGGAAAAGAACCAAATAAGGGCGTTAACCCAGATGAAGTTGTTGCAGTTGGTGCTGCCCTACAAGCTGGAGTTCTTAAGGGTGAAGTTAAAGACGTTCTACTTCTAGATGTAACTCCACTATCACTTGGAATTGAAACCAAGGGTGGCGTTATGACTAAGTTAATCGAACGCAACACAACTATCCCAACAAAGCGTTCTGAAATCTTCACAACTGCCGATGACAATCAACCCGCAGTTCAAATTCAAGCCTTCCAGGGTGAGCGTGAAATGGCTGCTTACAACAAGCGTCTAGGCATGTTCGAATTAACTGGAATCGCACCAGCACCACGCGGTATCCCACAGATCGAAGTTACCTTCGATATTGATGCCAACGGAATTGTTCACGTTTCTGCGAAAGATCTTGGAACCGGTAAAGAACAATCAATGACAATCACTGGCGGATCTGCTCTTTCAAAAGAAGAAATTGATCGCATGATGAAGGATGCCGAAGCGCATGCTGATGAAGATAAACAACGTCGCGAAGAGGCAGAAGTTCGCAACACGGGCGACTCACTTGTTTATCAAACAGAGAAGTTCTTAAAAGATAACGCTGAAAAATTCGCTGAAGGCGAAAACGCTGAGAAGCGTGGCGAAGTTGAAGCTGCTATCACAGAGCTAAAGACAGCGCTCGAAGGAACAGATCTTTCAGCAATCAAGAGTGCAACTGAAAAAGTCAGTGAACTTTCACAACAACTAGGCGCCGCGCTTTATGC
>WLJZ01000141.1 GCA_009701525.1 Actinomycetota bacterium | reverse complement strand
TACTCATCTTCTTTCCAAAGCGATCTCGAACAAGCCCATGCAGAGCAATTGTGTGGAAAGGAGCGATGCCATCGGTAACAAATAATCCAAGCAAGACCATTCGAGCAACCCAGAAAAACAGAATGTCATATCCAGTAACTAAAACGCTTGTTGGAAAAAACTTTGCTAAGTCATCAGTTTTATCTGGCCAACCAAGTGTTGAGAAAGGCCAAAGCCCCGAAGAGAACCAGGTATCTAAAACATCTGGATCTTGAATGTAACCAGCGGGTGGAACTTCATCTGGTCCGCAAACTACAACTTCACCATTTGGTCCATAGAAAACTGGAATCTGATGTCCCCACCAAAGTTGGCGAGAGATGCACCAATCGTGCATGTTGTCGATCCAATCAAAATATCTTGGTGCCAACTCTTCAGGTTCAATTTTTATTCTGCCATCACGAACCGCATCGCCAGCAGCTTTCGCCAGTGGTGCAACTTTCACAAACCATTGCTTTGAAAGTCTAGGTTCCACGGTTGTGTCACAACGTTGGCAATGTCCAACTGCGTGTATGTATGGGCGCTTTTCGGCGACGATTCTTCCCATCTTGCGAAGTTCTTCAACAACTTCTTTTCGCGCTTCAAATCTATCCATGCCATCAAAGCGAGTTCCAGAATTAGCCATAACTCCGTGTTCATTCATAATAATTGGCATTTCAATTCCGTGACGCATCGCCATTTCAAAGTCATTTGGATCATGTGCGCCGGTTACCTTCACTGCGCCTGTTCCAAACTCTGGATCAACTAGTTCGTCAGCAATAATTGGGATCATCCGATTAACTAGTGGAAGTAATACTTTCTTACCAACCATGTCCTTATATCGTGGATCATCTGGGTGTACTGCAACTGCGCCATCGCCCATCATGGTTTCTGCGCGAGTGGTTGCTACGGTAATTGAGATTTCATCATCACCATATCGAACTTGGACAAACTCGCCGGAATCATCGCTGTGCTCTACTTCAATATCTGAGAGCGCGGTTAAACAACGTGGACACCAGTTGATGATTCGCTCAGCTCGATAAATTAATTCTGCATCATATAACCGCTTAAAAATTTCTAATACAGCTTTGGATAAACCTGCATCCATTGTGAATCGCTCGCGCGACCAATCAACTGAATCTCCTAGGCGCTTCATTTGGTCGAGAATCAAGCCACCTGACTCTTCTTTCCATTCCCAAACTTTTGCTACGAAGGCTTCACGGCCAAGATCATGTCGTGACTTTCCTTGCGCTGCTAATTGTTTTTCAACAACATTCTGGGTCGCAATTCCTGCGTGATCCATTCCAGGAAGCCAGAGCGCTTCAAAACATTTCATGCGCTTCATTCGTATCAACACATCTTGAAGCGTGTGATCTAGTGCATGACCAATGTGCAAACTTCCAGTCACATTTGGTGGCGGAATAACAATTGTGAATGGTGGTTTAGAGGATTTTGCATCAGCCTTGAAGTAACCAGCTAATAACCATTTTTGATAGAGCGGTGCTTCGATATCGGCAGGAGTAAACGTCGCTGCCAACTCTTTCTTATTAGATTTATTGCCCTCGCTCATAGGAGATGAGTCTAGATTAAGCGCTCTTCTCTTCTGAACTCTTCTCGGCCTTCTCGCCCTTACTCTGGCGCTTTGGGCCACCAGCAGCACGATTTACCAATGTCGGAGCCGCTTCTTTCGCAACAACTTGTGGCGTAATTATCACCTTTGCCACTTCTGGCTTAGATGGAATTTCATACATAACGCCAAGCAGAGTTTCTTCCATTATTGCGCGCAGTCCGCGTGCACCCGTGCCGCGCTTGATTGCAAGATCGGCGACCATCTCAAGAGCTTCGCCTGAGAATTCAAGTTCGACATCATCTAATTCAAATAGCTTCTGATATTGCTTAACAAGTGCGTTCTTTGGCTCGGTAAGGATTTCCATCAGAGCTGGACGATCTAGATTTTCAACGCTTGTGAGAATCGGAAGGCGACCAATAAATTCTGGAATCATTCCAAACTTCAATAGATCTTCTGGCATTACATCACCAAAGAAATCTTTCGCATCTTCATCGGCTGAACTTTTCAGAGTTGCATTGAACCCAACCCCAGCCTTTCCTTTGCGACCTTCAATTATTTTTTCAAGGCCAGCAAATGCGCCACCGACAATGAAGAGAATATTTGTTGTGTCGATTTGTAGAAATTCTTGGTGTGGGTGCTTGCGACCACCTTGTGGTGGTACTGCTGCTGTCGTACCTTCAAGAATTTTAAGAAGTGCTTGTTGAACGCCTTCGCCTGAGACATCTCTTGTGATTGAAGGGTTCTCAGATTTACGTGCGACCTTATCAATTTCATCAATATAGATAATTCCAGTTTCAGCTTTTTTAACATCGTAATCTGCGGCTTGAATCAGCTTTAGAAGAATGTTCTCAACATCTTCACCGACATAACCGGCTTCAGTTAGCGCTGTTGCATCTGCAATAGCAAATGGCACATTAAGCATTCTTGCCAAAGTTTGGGCAAGCAAAGTTTTGCCGCAACCAGTTGGGCCAAGAATTAAGATATTTGATTTCGATAATTCAATTGACTCTTCGCGCTTTGATTCACCAGATTGAACACGCTTGTAATGGTTATAGACGGCAACTGAAAGTGACTTCTTCGCACGATCTTGTCCAACAACATATTGATCTAGGAATTCATAAATTTCTTGTGGCTTAGGTAATTCGGCTAGACCAAGTGAACTTGTCTCTTCAAGTTCCTCAATGATGATTTCATTACAGAGTTCGATACATTCATCGCAGATATAAACACCTGGGCCAGCAATTAACTTCTTGACCTGCTTCTGAGTCTTTCCGCAGAAAGAACATTTCAGGAGGTCGCCCGATTCACCAATGCGCGTATTCATAAGAGAAGGCTAGGACTTCACCCCGATTCTTGCGGGCAAATCCCAGCCTAACTCTGTTCGCTTATAGGCGAATTTTATTTAAGTGATGCCTTACGGCTGACCATAACTTGGTCAATCAATCCATATTCAAC
>WLJZ01000140.1 GCA_009701525.1 Actinomycetota bacterium | reverse complement strand
GAAAGTCCAAGCTCTGCGCCCTCTTCGTGAAAAGCATTTTCTTCACCTTTAAACAATGAGAAGTGAGTGTGCATTCCAGAACCAGCATGGTCAGTAAATGGTTTTGGCATGAAGGATGCATGGAAACCTTGATCTAGCGCAATCTCTTTTATTACATGGCGAAATGTCATGATGTTATCTGCAGTCGTTAGCGCATCAGCATCGCGCAAATCAATTTCTTGTTGCCCAGGAGCGCCTTCGTGATGTGAGAACTCAACTGATACTCCCATCGCTTCAAGCATTGTGATTGCCTGACGACGGAAATCATGTCCTACGGCTGATGGAGTCTGATCAAAGTAGCCAGCAGAATCAACCGGAATTGGTGCAACATTCTCTTCTGCTGCATTCTTAAATAAGAAGAACTCCATTTCTGGATGTGTGTAACAGATGTAACCCATATCTGCAGCTTTGCGCAGAACGCGCTTTAAAACATTGCGTGGATCTGCAGCCGATGGTGTGCCATCTGGCATCGTGATGTCGCAGAACATTTTTGCAGCGCCAGGATTTGCAGTGCGCCACGGAAGAACTGTGAAACTTGCAGCATCTGGCTTTGCCAACATATCTGACTCAGTTTTTCGAGCGAAACCTTCAATTGCAGACCCATCGAAGCCGATACCTTCTTGAAATGCACTCTCTAATTCAGCTGGTGCAATCGCAACTGATTTTAGAAAGCCGAGAACATCTGTGAACCAGAGTCTTACAAATCGAATGCCGCGCTCTTCTAGAGTGCGCATTACGAACTCTTCTTGCTTGCTTATCTCATCACCATGGGAAGTCATGGTCGAGATAATGCCAAATCCTTGTTACGGGATTGTTAACTCCTAAAAATCCCTGCTCTTGTGCCCAATTTTTCACTGAGTTACTCTCGTTCGCATGAAGGCATTCGAAGCCAGGAGTTCACTAGTTCGGGCCATTTTTTCCAGCCTGCTACTTGCCTCGCTCTTCACAAGCTTGGCCAGCAATCAAAATGTAAGCGCTGACGGGGTTGAGCAAAAAATCATTCAAAATGTTAAAACTTTAGCTTTTGGCTCAGACGGGAAAATTGATTGGTCCGGCAAGATCGAATCCTTTTCTTCTTCATCCAATCTTGGCGCCACTTTTTATGAAGCTCCAGTCACTTCCCTGCCAGTCAAAATTGTGATCAGTAGCGACGCCCAGCTTCCTTTATTTGGTGAATCAAAAACACCAAGCACTTGTGCCACAACTGAATATGTCTCTGAGCCTTCGAAATCAGGTGTGCCAAATAACAGATTAGCAATCACGCCATTGACAGAAGGTTTATGCAACGTATTAGTTACCAACCCAGGCAACGAAACAGTGCTTCCGCTATCCAAAGAGATAAGTATTACCTTTGCAAAAGCGAAACAATATGTGAACTTTACTTATAACGGAGTCAACTTCATCGCTGATACAAAGAGCATCATGACAGATGGAGGTGCTCAAATATCAGTTGTTGGAAAATATCCTGAACCTGATATGAAATCGGGCTATCTCAAAGTGAAAGATTCTTTAGTCTCACTAACCAAACCAATATGTTCTGTTGCGCTAGATAAAGAGCTGGCAGCTTTTGGCACGGTAGGTTACAAGGTATTTGCTCACAAAACCGGCAATTGCACTTTGCACTACAAGAGTAAGGCTACAAGCCAATATCTTGCAGTAGATGAAATTGTTAAATTCAAATTTGTTAGCATGAAGAATCATATGAACGTTTTCACTAAGAATCCAAGGCTTTGGTGTACTCGAACAACTAATTCAATTTTAGAACTTTTGGACATTCCTTATAAAACAACTTCAGGCAAAAGTAATTCTTGTCCCGCTGGATACCTTTACAACGCGACTCTTTAGGTTACAAGCCGTGGGCTGTGGCTACCGCCTGATACATAATCTTGCCCTCGTGAACGTTTAGCCCCTTGCCTAGCGCTGGGTCATCTGCGCAGGCTTGCTCCCAACCCTTATTAGCAAGGGCTAGCGCATATTTAATAGTTGCATTTGCGAGTGCAGCGGTCGAAGTAGCAGGAACAGCGCCTGGCATATTTGCTACACAGTAATAAAGTGAATTGTGGACTTTAAATGTTGGATCTGAGTGCGTTGTCGCCTTCGAGCCTTCAAAGCAACCACCTTGATCGATAGCAACATCAACTAGCACTGATCCTGGTTTCATCTTAGCTACGAGTGCATCGCTCACTAGCTTTGGCGCCTTTGCGCCGTGAACTAGAACGGCGCCAATAACTAAATCAGCCGCCATACATTGTTCTTCAATTGCATATGCAGATGAAGCAATTGTCTTAACTTGACCGTTGAAGAGTTCATCTAAATAGCGCAAACGATTTAAATCTAAATCCAGAATTGTGACATCAGCGCGCATGCCGTGTGCGATTGTCGCTGCTGAAACTCCAACAACACCGCCACCTAGAACAACAACCTTTGCTGGTGCAACTCCTGGAACGCCACCGAGTAGGACGCCGCGGCCACCATTTGGCTTTTGAAGTGAGGCAGCTCCAACTTGTATTGACATTCGACCGGCAACTTCAGACATTGGTGCAAGAAGTGGAAGCTGACCATTTAATTCAACGGTTTCAAAGGCAATCGCTGTTGTGCCTGATTTGATAATCGCATCTGTACATTCGCGTGATGCTGCAAGGTGTAGGTAAGTAAATAGTATTTGACCCTTACGCATTCTTGGATATTCGGCTGCGATTGGCTCTTTTACTTTAAGAATTAAATCGGCTTTAGCCCAAACTTCATCGGCGGTAGAAATAATTGTTGCGCCAGCGGCTACGTAATCTGCATCAGTAATTGATGATCCAACACCTGCGCTGGTCTCGACCAAAACTGTATGTCCTGCTTTTACGAGGGCATGAACACCTGGCGGAGTAGCTGAGACGCGAAATTCATTATTTTTAATCTCTTTAGGTACGCCAATAATCATGAATCTAGGCTACTCGTTAAAAAGTGCGGCACAGACCTTTGGGTGAAGCTCTATGCGCATTGTGGCAAAACTCTCAGCAGGCCAACCT
>WLJZ01000014.1 GCA_009701525.1 Actinomycetota bacterium | reverse complement strand
GAATTTAATAAGTAAATCAACCAGTATTACCCGGTATTACGAAGTCCCGCAGCAACACCATTTATTGTTAAAAGTAGCGCACGGCGAATTAGCGGATCAATATTTTCATCATTTCTAACTTTATTTAGCAGCGTAATTTGCAGCAGATGTAGAGGTGCCAAATAGGCATCTCGAACTTGAAGAGTACGAGCAAGAATTGGTTGATCCCCAAGTAATTCAGACTTTTTCGTAATTAAAAGTAGCTCTGATTTAGTTAATTCGAATTCAACTTCAATTTCATCTAAGAAATGGTGCAAGCTTGGATCCACAAGAGTCTTTACATATTTACGTGCCATCGCTAAATCGGTCTTAGCCATTGTCATTTCTACGTTGCTAATAAAGGTACGGAAGAAGTGCCAATCACTTAGCATCTCTGCAATTACATCGCTCTTGCCGCTTTCACGAGCAGCCTTTAAACCAGAGCCAACTCCAAACCAGCCGGGAACAATCTGTCTAGATTGCGTCCAACCAAATACCCAAGGGATTGCGCGAAGTGAGGTCAGACCACTTGCCGCATCTGGTCTACGAGATGGCCTTGAACCCAAGAACATCTCACCCAATTGTTCAACTGGGGTAGAGGAATAGAAATATGCAGGCAGATCTGGATGATCAATTAATTTGCGATAAGTTTTAAATGCGCTCTCGCTAATTGCATCCATACAAGATCCCCAATTCGCAAGTGATTGCGGTGATTGGCGCGGTGCCCGATTTAAAACTGTTGCTTCGAGCGCTGCTGCAAGTGCGAGTTCAACATTCTCTCTTGCAAGTGATGGCAGAGCATATTTATCACTAATGACTTCACCTTGTTCGGTCATTTTAATTTGCCCATCAATTGATCCCCAAGGCAGTGCAATTAGTGCATCGTATGTTGGACCGCCACCGCGACCAACAGAGCCACCACGTCCGTGGAACAACCGCAGAGTTACACCATGTTTAATCGCGATATCGCGTAATTTGCGTTGGGCCTTATGAATTTCCCATTGCGAAGTTGCGATACCCGCATCCTTATTTGAATCGGAATAACCCAACATAACTTCCTGAACATTTCCACGCAGCTTTACAAGATCTCGGTAGCTTGAATCACTTAAAAGATTATCCAAAATTGTATCGGCTGCTTGTAGTTCAGCAACTGTTTCAAGTAATGGTGCAAAACCAACATGGCCATAAAGCCCAGTAATTCTCGAAAGTTCTACGGCTGCTAGAACATCCTTATGGGATTTAGTCATTGAAATTATGTAAGTCTCAATAACTTCCGGACCAAATTTTGTTATTAAGTCGCGAATCGCAATAAAAGTATCCACAGTCTTACGTGCAGTTTCATCAAGATTCTGTAAATTCTCTAATCCAACGCTCTCAATCTGGGCCAAAGCGTGGTGGTGCGCATCAGAATGTTCGCGGATATCCATAGTTGCATGAGTAAGTCCGAAGCTTGAAACTGTTCTGATAATGCGCTCTAGAAGACCTGTGGCAATTAGATCACCGCGATTTGCAAGTAAGGAATCTCGCATCAAATTCAAATCGGCTAGAAGTTGTGCTGTGCTTTCATAATCGCGGCCAGAAACATGTGGCCCACCAACTGCATGCCGGCGTTGAGTAAGAATCAATCTGTGGCGAATAGCCGTTGCCTTTAGTCGGTAGGGCTCTTCTACATTTAATCTGCGGAAGCGATCTTCAATTTCTGGAAGAAGTTCCAAATCTTTAACTACCGATGCTTCTAGCTCTGGGGTTGTTTTCGAAATTCGTGTCGAAACTGAAAGTGCTTGTCGTAATTGATCTAGCGCACCTGACATGGCACGAATGAAGTGACCGGTTTGAAGTGTGATTGCCGCAGTTGTAACACTTGCTGTGATGTTCGGGTTGCCGTCGCGATCACCGCCAATCCAAGTACCAAAGCTAAGTGGACGAGAAGTTGGGGAAACGGTTACGCCCAAGCGCTTTAACTCATGGGCAAAATCATCTAGAACTTCAGGGATTGTTAATTTAAATAGATCATCTAAATAGTAAAGCGCATTTGTTGCTTCATCCAACGGTTCTGGACGACCTAACCGAAGTTCATCTGTCTCCCAAAGCAGATCGATGGTTTCAGCAAGTCTGCGATCTCTTCTTGCAGTCGCTGGTTGATCAAGTAAATCTGCAATTGAATTCATCTTGCTAAGTACAGAGCGACGAGCTGCTTCTGTTGGGTGGGCAGTAAATACGGGGCGAACTGAAAAATTCTCAATCCAACCTTGGATATCTGCGGAAGTAAATTCTTTAGTCTCCGCCTGCACAGCAAGAATATGATCGACAGCGCGAGTAAGCCAAGAACCTCCGCTATTGCGTTCATCAGCGAGAACTTTTGCGCGGTGAACTTGTTCTGCAACATTTGCTAGATTGAAATAATTGCTAAAAGCGCGCACTAATTGCACGCTTTCATCGACTGTTAATTTCGCCAGAATATCTTCGCCGCCACCTTCGCGGACTTCTTTTCTAACCTTTTCAACTAATTCAAGGAGCTCGCTACCTTCTTGACGAACTAAGGATTCACCAAGCAATTCTCCGAGCCTGCGGACATCGCTGCGCAGCCCGGCATCATCGGCCTGGAACTGTGTTGTCTGCTCGCTCACTGGCTAATCATTACAGGTCTTTAGCATTGGTCGAATCCAATTAAATACTTGAATATAATTTCCACCAGTTACCCCCATCCATATTGGATGTGGGGCTTTTGGCGTTGATATGAGGAGGTGGAAGTTGGATCTACTAAGCAATTTCCATGGGGCCGCCATTCCTACTCCCCAGTCCGGCGAATCTCTTATCTGTATCAGCTCACTTCGATCTTTGATAATTGCAAAAGCCACCTCAGAAAATTCAATTTTAGTAATCACTCCTTCATCGAGAATTGCTGATGAGCTCTCAGATGAAATCAGATCATATTTGGGAGATGTAGTCATAAATTTTCCTGCCTGGGAAACCTTGCCGCATGAACGTCTTAGCCCGAAAAGTGACACCGTTACAGCGCGAATAAGCGCGCTACATAAAATAAATTCCAAATCAAAGTTCAAGGTTGTGGTTACATCTATTCGCGGTGCGCTCCAACCTATTGTTAGCGATATTTTGGAAGAAGAATTAATAACGCTCTCGGTTGGGCAGAAAATTTCGATGGCAGAATTAACTACCAGGCTAAGTTATTTTGGATTTGTCAGAACTGACTTAGTGGAAAAACGTGGCGATTTTGCAGTCCGTGGTGGAATTTTAGATTTCTTTGCACCAGATCGTGAACACCCAATTCGTATCGATTTCTTTGGTGATGAAATAGATGAGATGCAATATTTTCTAGTAGCCGACCAGAGAACATATGCCGATGTGAAAAATCAAATTACGATTTATCCCGGACGCGAGCTGCTTATTTCTGAAGAGGTAAAAGTCAAAGCTAGATATCTAGTATCCGAATTCCCACAATTAGCCGAGATGGCAGGAAAGATAAGTGAAGGAATTTGTGTTGAAGGCATGGAATCACTTGCCGCACTTCTAAAACCAAGTTTCAAAAACCTCTTAGATTTTCTTCCCAAAAGCTATCAAGTGGTTGCAATTGATCAACCACGTTTGAAATCTCGAGCTGCAGATTTAGTTCTAACCAATGAAGAGTTCCTAGAAGCATCATGGTCTAGCGCTGCTATTGGTGGTACAGCTCCAATTGATTTAACCGAAATAGTTTCGAACTTTAAAAGTAGCGGTTATTGCTCATTTGATGAGTTAAAAGATTTGGCAGCCTCTCTAGATTTACCGTTCTGGTCGATTGATCCATATGCCCAAAGCCCAGATGAGTTAAGCCAAGCAAATCCATTATCCAATTTTGAGGCAATCCCAATTTATGAGGGAAATATCGATAACGCAATCGTCGATATCTCTAACTGGATAAATAGCGACTACAACTTAATTTTTAGTGCGAGCGGCGCCGGAATTCTCGAGCGATATCAAGTCTTATTTCGGGAGTCACAAATAACGGGAATTAAGTTCACTACTAGTTCAATAGAACATGGCTTTATAAATCATCTGGCCAAGGTTGCGCTAATAACCGAGAAAGATATTTCAGGTGCGCGTACTTCGAGTAAAGACCAGGCACGAATGCCTTCGCGTCGTAAGAAAGCAATTGACCCACTTGAATTAAAGCCTGGGGATTACGTTGTTCACGAACAGCACGGTGTCGGAAAATATCTGGAATTAGTCAATCGCACTGTTGCAAATATTTCGAGAGAATATTTAGTAATTGAATACGCCGCATCTAAACGTGGGCAACCAGCGGATCGACTTTTTGTTCCGACAGATACTCTCGAGCAAATCACTAGATACGTTGGTGGTGAAGCACCTTCAGTAAATCGAATTGGCGGCTCTGATTGGCAGAATACAAAGCGTCGTGCTCGCAAGGCGGTTAAACAAATTGCTGCAGAGCTAATTCAACTCTACGCCGCACGTATGAGTGCTCCTGGTTTTGCTTTCTCACAAGATACGGCTTGGCAGCGCGAACTCGAAGCGGCTTTCGCCTATGTCGAAACTACAGATCAATTAGCAACCATTGAAGAAGTTAAAGCAGATATGGAGAAATCACATCCGATGGATCGCGTTGTCTGCGGCGATGTTGGATATGGAAAGACTGAAATTGCGGTGCGTGCAGCATTTAAAGCAGTACAAGATGGAAAACAAGTTGCAGTCTTAGTTCCCACCACGCTATTAGTTCAACAACATTTAACAACGTTTCACAATAGATACACCGGATTCCCAATTAAAGTTGCCGGACTTTCTAGATTCAATACACCAAAAGAGGGCCGCGAGATTCTTGAAGGAATTAAATCGGGCGCTATTGATGTCGTCATCGGCACCCATCGCTTACTCTCGAAGGATGTTGAGTTCCGTGATCTTGGTCTGGTAATTGTTGATGAAGAGCAGCGCTTTGGCGTGGAACATAAAGAAGAGCTGAAGAAAACCCGCACAAATGTCGATGTGCTTTCGATGTCAGCTACTCCAATTCCGAGAACGCTCGAAATGGCAATCACTGGAATCCGTGAGATGTCGAATATAACTACGCCACCAGAAGAGCGACATCCCGTCCTAACTTATGTTGGACCATACGATGACAAACAAGTCACTGCGGCAATACACCGCGAATTACTTCGAGATGGTCAGATTTTCTACATTCACAATCGCGTTGAAAGTATTGATGGCGTTGTCGAACGCTTACATAAGTTAGTTCCAGAAGCAAAAATTCGAGTTGCCCATGGCCAGATGGGCGAACGCGAATTAGAAGATGCAATCCTTGGTTTTTGGCAGCGCGATTTCGATATTTTGGTCTGCACAACGATTATTGAAAGTGGAATAGATATTCCAAATGCGAATACCTTAATTGTTGATCGCGCAGATACCTTCGGGCTTTCTCAACTCCACCAATTACGTGGCCGAGTTGGTCGCTCCCGCGAACGTGCCTATGCCTACTTCCTTTACTCTGCAGATAAGCCATTAACTGAAGTTGCACACGATCGACTTACAACGATCGCCACAAATACCGACCTCGGTTCTGGCATGCAAGTTGCACTTAAAGATTTAGAGATTCGCGGTGCCGGAAATCTATTGGGTGGCGAGCAATCAGGACATATCGCCGAAGTAGGTTTTGATCTATATATGCGCATGGTTGGTGAAGCTGTAGAAGAGTTTAAAACTGGATTTGTTCCACAGAGCGAAGATGAAAGTAAGTTCAAGGAGTGCAAGGTTGAACTTCCAGTTACTGCCCATATTCCAGTTGAGTACTTAACATCCGAGAGACTTCGCCTAGATATTTATCGAAGAATGGCTGATGCCCAAAATTCAGCAGACCTAGATGCGATTAAAGAAGAACTCATAGATCGATTCGGCGAACTTCCAACCGAAGCCATTAATTTAATGGCGGTAGCTAATTTGCGAACTCTCGCTAAGAGTTTGGGGCTAACTGAAGTTGTGCTTCAAGGAAAACACTTGCGCCTGGCGCCACTAAATTTGCCAGACTCGGCGGTAATGAGATTAAACCGAATTTATCCTGGGTCAATCGTGAAAACTGCCACATCAACGGTGTTAGTCGCGCGGGCAAGCGCTCCAAATTGGATTGCGGGTGGGGAGATAGGGGATACTTCAGTTCTGCCTTGGACGATCGAAGTTCTTACCTCAATCGTTGCACCGGTTAAAAAATAAGCCTTATTGAGAGAAATACGAACGGGGATTTTGTGAAGAATGTTAAGAAGATTGTTGCGCTGGCTACTGCCGGATTAATCGTAGTTCTAACTGGATGTTCGAGTTCAAACTCTGCAGCAACTATCGGAAAGACCGAAATTCCACTTTCAACAGTTCAAGGCACTGTAAATGAAATTCTAAAAGAGCGCGGCAAGATTGATACCCAAGGTATGACGCTTGCTACCGACGCTGAATTGAACACAAACTCAATTCGCTTCCATGTGATTTCAGTAATTTTCGATGCCATAGCAGAGAAGATTTCTATGAAAGTTAAGGATTCAGAATTAGCTGCTCGCCGCGAAGATATTATTCTTCAAATCGGCGGCGAAGATCGTCTCGCATCCTCACTAGTTCAAGCACAGATTGCACCAAAAGATTTCCAGCGCTACTTACGTACAGTTCTGCTAGCTGAAAAATTAGGCGATGCGCTAAAAGCACAAGGTGATGCAAGTACTGATGGCAGCGGAATTCAGAAATTAATTGTTGCTATGGGTAAAGAGAAGAAAGTTAAAATCAATCCACGCTATGGCGTTTGGGATTACGAAAGCGGAAATATTCTTGCCCCTGCAGATAACGCTGCTGTTGCGAAATAATTAGCATGAGTGATCCGACCTCACAGCTTGAAGCACTTCGTGGGGTCATGGATCGCCTGCGCTCTCCAGGCGGATGTCCTTGGGATGCCGAACAAACACATGAAACACTTCTAAAGTATTTACTTGAAGAGTCTTATGAATTTATCGAAGCGGTAGAAGAGGGCGATCGCCCAGCAATGCGTGAAGAACTTGGTGATGTTCTGCTTCAAGTTTTCTTCCACGCAAGAATGGCTGAAGAGCATCCAACCGATCCTTTTAGTATTGGCGACGTTGCGAAAGTAGTCGCTGAGAAATTAGTACGTCGACATCCACATGTATTTGGAGATACGAAAGTATCTGGAAGCGCAGAAGTATTAGAAAATTGGGAAGCCCAGAAAGCTGCAGAAAAAGGGCGAACCTCTGCTACTGAAGGTGTTCCACTAGGTCAGCCAGCGCTTGCTCTCGCAACGAAGTTGATTTATCGCGCCCAGAAATATGGCCACGAAATTGCAATCGCACATCCGCTGAAATTGGCACCCGGAACTACGGAAGAAGAATTAGGTCGAGCACTTCTAGGCATTCTCGACCAAGCACTTGCCCTCGATATCGATCCCGAGGCCGCTCTGCGCTTGGCCATCAAGGGCTACATCGGAGAAATCAAGAAATACGAATCCAAATAGCAAGTTAGAATTAGCACCTGTTGAAGCGATATTTTAGAAAATAGAGGAGCACCATGGCACTAATCGAGGCAGTCCACGCACGCGAAATTTTAGATTCTCGCGGAAACCCAACTGTTGAAGTTGAAGTAGTTCTCGAAGATGGTTCAAGTGCTCGCGCAGCTGTTCCAAGCGGTGCATCTACCGGAGCATTCGAAGCTGCAGAACTTCGCGATGGTGGCAAGCGCTACCTCGGTAAAGGTGTTGAAAAGGCCGTCGAGTTTGTAAATGATGAAATTGCGCCAGCCGTTTCTGGATACGACGCACAAGATCAACGTTTAATTGATCAAGAGATGATTGAACTTGATGGCACAAAAAATAAGAGCCGTCTTGGTGCAAATGCAATCCTTGGAGTTTCACTTTCAGTTGCTCGCGCAGCTGCTGAATCTTCCGATCTCTCATTCTTCCGTTACATCGGTGGGCCAACAGCTCACACACTTCCAGTTCCAATGATGAACATTCTTAACGGTGGCGCGCATGCAGATACCAACGTTGATATTCAAGAATTTATGGTTGCACCAATTGGCGCAGAATCATTTAAAGAATCACTTCGCTGGGGCGCAGAGATTTATCACAGCCTAAAATCTGTTTTAAAACAACGTGGCCTTGCAACAAGCATTGGCGATGAGGGTGGCTTCGCACCAAACCTTGATTCAAACCGCGCAGCGCTAGATTTAATTCTTGAGGCAGTAAATGCCGCTGGTTTCAAACCAGGCAAAGACATCGCACTTGCAATGGATGTTGCAGCTACTGAATTCCACAAAGATGGCAAGTATTCCTTCGAAGGCAACAAGCGTTCTGCAGATGAAATGATCGCTTATTACGCTGATTTAGTTGCTTCATACCCAATCGTTTCAATCGAAGATCCACTTGATGAAGATGACTGGGAGGGCTGGGCAAAGATGACAGCTCAACTTGGCTCAAAGATTCAAATCGTTGGCGATGATTTATTCGTAACAAATCCAGAGCGCCTAGCAAAAGGAATCGGACTAGGTACTGCAAACGCACTTCTAGTTAAGGTAAATCAAATCGGAACTCTTACCGAGACAATTGATGCGGTTTCACTTGCACATCGCAGTGGCTACCGTTCGATGATGAGCCACCGTTCAGGTGAAACTGAAGACACAACAATTGCAGATCTAGCTGTCGCACTTGAGTGTGGCCAAATTAAAACTGGTGCACCAGCACGAAGCGAGCGAGTTGCTAAATACAACCAACTTCTACGCATCGAAGAGGAACTCAGCGACTCTGCACTTTATGCCGGACGTGCTGCATTCCCACGCTTTAATGGCTAGTAGATGGCTAAAAAAAGAAGTAACACCTCAGTCCGCTGGTTAGCAGTTGTAACTGTTGCATTTATCTTTGCCATAACTCTTGCCCCACCACTTCAACATTACTTCGCCCAGCGCGCGCAGATTAATTCACTTCGCGCCCAAGTAAATGACAGCAACAACGCACTTGAAAAGGCGCGCCAAGAGTTAGCAAAGTGGAACGATCCGAAATATGTTGCTAGTGAAGCTCGAACCAGATTGCACTTTGTATTTCCTGGTGAGCGCCAATACATAGTTATAGATGCACCAAAATCAGATTCTGAAGCAGATGGCCCAGCCGCACCAATCTCAAATCAAATTCCTAATGGCCTACCTTGGTATGGTCGCTTAATCTCATCAATCACAACTACGAATGTGAATAAATGAGCGATAAGCCAAGTCAGTCAGATCTAGATGTAATTCAAAATCAATTAGGTCGCACACCTCGTGATGTTCATGCGATTTCATATCGCTGTCCATGTGGCAATCCCGCAGTAGTAGCAACGCCACCAAGACTTTCAGATGGCACACCATTTCCAACTTTTTACTATGCAACCTGCCCACGTTTGACTGGCGCAATCTCTACCCTTGAAACCACCGGCATGATGGCCGAAATGCAGGAAAGACTTAGCACCGACAAAGATTTAGCTGCTGCCTATCAAAATGCACACGAGCAATATCAAGCCGCCCGAAATGAACTTGGCATGGATGTTCCAGAAGTAAAAGGTATTACCGCAGGTGGTATGCCCGATCGCGTTAAATGTTTACACTCACTTGTTGCCCATTCCTTAAGCGCAGGACCCGGTGTTAATCCACTTGGTGATGAAGCTTTAGCAGCGCTACCAAAATGGTGGCTAAATGATTCTTGCCAAGCAACTACAGAGGAAAACAAATGAGCCGCGTAGCCGCAATTGATTGTGGAACCAACTCCATCAGACTTTTAATCGCAGATATCACAGGCGATAATTTTCAAGAGATAACTCGCGAAATGGAGATCGTTCGTCTTGGTCAAGGCGTCGATGCCACTGGCAGATTTGATCCCGAAGCAATAGAGCGCACTCTTGAAGCAACTCGAAAATATGCGCAAATCATCACAAGCAAAGGCGTAGAGAAAATACGTTTCTGTGCAACCTCTGCAACAAGAGATGCCAGTAACCGGGATTTGTTCATCGATGGCGTTCGCGAAATTCTTGGAATCGAACCAGAAGTAATTCCAGGAACCGAAGAGGCCGAACTATCTTTCATTGGCGCAACAAAAGGTTTAGTTCATACCGAATCCCCATATCTAGTAGTAGATATCGGTGGCGGATCTACTGAATTTGTTCTTGGAACAACAGAAGTTGAATATGCAAAATCCGTAAACATTGGGTGTGTTCGCATGTCTGAACGACACCTAAATAAAGCACCACAAGATCCGCTTGCAATACAGAGAGCAATTCGCGATATCGATGAAGCAATCGCAGATGCTGCATACATCGTTCCTATCAAAGAAGCTAAAACTTTAATCGCAGTAGCTGGAACCGCAACAACAGTTGCCGCAGCAGCGCTAGGTCTTACCGAATATGACCGCCATGCAATTCACTTATCTCGAATCCCAGCCGCAAAAGTTATCGAGATTGCACAAATGTTTTCACTTATGTCCCGCGAAGAAATCGCAGCTCTTGGATACATGCATCCAGGTCGCGTAGATGTAATCGCAGCAGGATCACTAGTTTTATCCAGAGTTATGTTGGCAACAGGAGCAACGGAATTTGTAGCTTCTGAATCCGACATTTTGGATGGAATGGCGTGGGCACTAGACTGACCACTTCCTAATTGGCCCCCGTAGTCCAATGGCAGAGACAGAGGACTTAAAATCCTTCCAGTGTCGGTTCGAGTCCGACCGGGGGCACCATCTTTGAATAAAGTATCTAATAGTTCTTTTCCGTTAGACCGAACTAGGGTTGTTAACTTTCACGCTCACTGTATATATACAGAGCAAATAAATATATTTGCTAAAGAGGCCACAGAATTCTGCTATATATCTAAACTAGGAACTATGAAGAAGTTGTCCAAATTCACCAAGAATGAAATAGCCATATTTTATGTCTGACGAGCACGACTTTTTTGAAGCAAACTCAAGTGGTGCCCTATTCAAACGTCACCTAGGAATACTAATTCTTGGCATCTTCTGTATTTTTGGAACTTTTTCTCCTTGGGTTACAGTCGCAGGAATCTTTAGTGTCACAGGAAATAAATCAGAGTGGGGAATCACGACCTTACTAACTGCTTTAGCATTTGTAATTTATGGTCTAAGTGGATTATTAAATAATTCAAACTTAACTCAGCAAAGGGAATTGTTTAGAAAAATAGCCGTGGGAGTTTCTGCGGTCACGCTCGCTGCTCTCTTGTTTCTACTCTATAAGTATCTTGATGCGGTGAGTGATTACAAAAAATCAGTTGCAGATTCAAAAGCCTCTCTTGATAATTCAGATCTTGGAGAATTCGGCGAAGCGCTTAATGGAGTTCTTGAATCACTTACAGATACTATAAAACCTCACATTGGATTCGGATTTATAGCTTGTTTGGTAAGTGTTTCTCTAGGTTTATTACTTTCGATACTTAAGTTCCCTAAGAAATTTGAGTCACTTGAAGAAAACATACCTTCGAATAAAAATTTAGGAACTAAAGTAGAGGAATCACTCGAATCTGAGCAGAGGAAAAAGAAAGATTTCAAAATAATCATCACTTTGCCCTCAGCAAATAATAAAATCGTAATTTCTTCACTCATAGGAGCAATGCTCATAGCTGTCGCTTTCACAGGTTTTAAACTTGGTAAAGATTCGAGCACTACATCACAATCGATCGAAAAAAAATCCGTAAATACTTCGTCATCGGCACCTGAAGACTTCAAACTTGAAAATAATGAAGAATCAAAAGTCTCAAATTCTCCATCGCCGAAGGCAAAATCAGAGGATAAAGAAAAACCAAAAGTCTCAAAATCTCCATCACCGAAGGCAAAAACTTCTATAAGAAATATACCAATGCAGGATTTGAGCACGCCCGAATTTATAACTATCACGGGAGTTCCAAAAAAGTTGTATTTAGATTTTATTGGGGTTGCGGATTCTGCAGGCGATGTGGTGACTTTATACAACTATAGATTTAAGGGAAGCTTGAGTGGGGCGCAGTATGGAGAGAATATTCCGTGTGCCTATGATGTGAGCACCTCAAGGGTGGGAGGAACGTTTCGGTGCATAATGGATTTAAGTTCAATAACACCGGAAACTTTTAAGCAACTGCTTTCTGGAGATAATCCGTTCTACTTCCAGATTCAGGCAGTTTCTGGCTCAAACGTAAGTAAATGGAGTAAGCCTTACTTTTTTGACTGGACAGAGTTCCCTCAAGTAGCGGAGTAATCATGAAAAAACTTACCTCAATT
>WLJZ01000139.1 GCA_009701525.1 Actinomycetota bacterium | reverse complement strand
GTTAGCGTCTCGGCCACAACGCGTGAGCCCCGGGATAATGAGGTTGATGGTCTGGACTACCACTTCATAACAGATGAAAAATTTGATCAGCTTATTTCGCGAAATGAATTTTTGGAGTGGGCCGAGTTTGCAGGTGCACGTTATGGCACTCTGCGAAAGAGCGTTGAAGATGGAAGATCTCTTGGCAAACATGTACTACTCGAAATTGAAATTGCTGGTGCTAGACAAATTCGGAGAGCCGAGCCTGAGGCTGTTTTAATATTTATTGCGCCACCATCTTGGGAAGAGCTTGTAGAGCGCCTCACCTCGAGAGGCACCGATACGCCTGAAAGACGGGCCGCCCGCTTGGCTCTGGCGCAGGAAGAGATGGCTTGCTCATCGGAGTTCGATGAAGTCATCGTCAATCACCGAGTCGAGGAGGTAGCCGCAAGACTGCTATCCTTGGCCTCTTCGAGGTCGAAATAACCTCCATATATTTATTAAATTGAACATCAAGATTTAAGGAAGGCTAGTTATGACAACAATGGATGGCATCACAAACCCACCGATCGATCAACTTCTTGATGCTGCTGGTTCTAAATACAGTTTGGTTCTTTACGCCGCTAAGCGCGCCCGCCAAATTAATGCTTATTACAGTCAATTAGGTGAAGGTCTCCTTGAATATGTTGGACCACTTGTTGAAACATATGTTCATGAGAAGCCACTTTCAATCGCACTCCGCGAAATCAATGAAGGTTTACTTACTATTGAAAATCTGGAGCCTGTTGCGCCAGAAGCAAGCACTGCCGAATAATTCTTCGCATTAGAAAATAAATCTTTCATGACACTCCAAGGTCGCGAACTCATCCTTGGTGTTGGTGGTGGAATTTCAGCTTATAAGTCGGCTGACTTGCTACGCAGACTTCAAGATGTTGGCTTCGTAGTCAGCGTTATGCCAACTAGAGCCTCGCTAAATTTCGTTGGGGCAGCCACCTGGGAAGCGCTATCTGGTCAGCCTGTTGCAGTAAATCTTTGGAATAAAGTCCACGAAGTTCCCCATATAAAAGCTGCTCGTTCGGCTCACGTAATGGTCATCGCCCCGGCGACTGCAGATTTGATTGCCAAGATTGCAAATGGAATTTGTGATGATCTACTGACAAACACAATTAGTGCAAGTTCAACTCCGATTATTCTGGTTCCAGCTATGCATCCTGAAATGTGGGGCAACCCATCAACTGTAGAGAACGTTGCCAAACTTCGAAGCCGTGGCCATCTCGTGATCGAACCAGATGAAGGTCGCATGACTGGAGATGATTTTGGTGTTGGGCGTTATCCGGAAGTCTCTAGAATAATTTCGGAGATCTCTTCCTTTCTAGAATTAAAATCAGATTTTCAAGGTAAGAAAGTTCTGATAACAGCTGGTGGAACTCGAGAAGCAATCGATGCGGTTCGCTATATTGGAAATATTTCAAGCGGAAAACAAGGGTATTCATTAGCGAAAGCTGCCCGTAATCGTGGTGCCGAAGTTGTGCTGATCAGCGCTAATACTAATCTCTCTCCGATAGCCGGAGTAAGAACTATTGATGTAACTAGCACCAGCGAAATGCGAGCCGCGCTGGCCACTGAGTTCGCAAGCTGTGATGCACTTTTTATGGCGGCGGCTGTTGCTGACGCAAGACCTAAAACGAATAATGAGGGAAAGATAAAGAAGGCTGATTTAAAGAGTATTGAACTTGAATTAAATCCAGATCTAATTGCCGAGATTTCAACGCTCGCTAAAACATCTCAAGTTTTGATTGCTTTTGCTGCCGAGACCGGTGACCTAGATTTGGCGGCGGCTAAGGCAAAGTTGGTCCAGAAAGGGGCACAACTTCTATATCTGAACAATGTAAGCAAGGGCGCGATATTTGGTTCTGACCGAACATCAGGTTTTATAATTGATGGCAATAGTTTGCAAATCGAATGTCCAGATCAAAATAAGGACACGCTATCTGATTTACTCTTAGATCAAGTACGAGTTAAGTTAGGCTAAACCAATGACTAAACGCTTATTCACCTCGGAATCAGTAACCGAAGGCCATCCAGATAAGATGGCGGATCAGATTTCAGATGCGATACTAGATTCGCTGCTTTCTCAAGATGCAAAGAGTCGAGTAGCTGTTGAAACTTTAATTACCACTGGTCAAGTACATGTTGCTGGTGAAGTGACCACAGATGGTTACGCCGATGTAATGTCTATTGTGCGAGATACAGTTTTGAATATTGGATACGACTCTTCTGAAAAAGGTTTTGACGGAAACTCATGTGGTGTCTCACTTTCAATTGGACAGCAATCAAGTGACATCGCACAAGGTGTTGATTCAGCTTTTGAAAAGCGGGTTTCATCTTCAGTAGATCCACTCGACTTACAAGGTGCGGGAGATCAGGGTCTAATGTTTGGTTACGCGTGTGATGACACACCGGAACTAATGCCACTTCCGATCTCACTTGCGCACAAACTTTCCTTACAACTCTCTACCATTCGCAAATCTGGTGCGGTTGATTATCTACGTCCAGATGGTAAAACTCAGGTAACTATTGAATACAACGGCGATAAAGCGGTAGCGCTAAATACCATTGTTATCTCTACTCAACATTCTCCTGAGGTAGAACTTGAGGCGACCCTTGCCCCTGATTTGAAGAAGTTGGTTATAGAACCAATCATCGCGGGTCTAAATATTGACACTTCAGATGTGAGAATCTTGATTAACCCAACTGGCCGCTTCGTAATTGGTGGTCCGATGGGGGATGCCGGCTTAACTGGAAGAAAAATTATTGTAGATACTTATGGGGGAATGGCTCGGCACGGGGGCGGAGCATTCTCTGGAAAAGATCCATCAAAGGTGGATCGAAGCGCGGCTTATGCAATGCGATGGATCGCGAAGAATGTAGTTGCTGCAGGTTTGGCTAGTAGGTGTGAAGTTCAAGTTGCTTATGCAATTGGTAAAGCCCAACCAGTTGGGTTGTTTATCGAGACCTTTGGCACTGAAAAAGTTTCACCCGAGCGCATATCCGATGCAGTTCTTGCGACTTTTGATCTACGTCCTGCAGC
>WLJZ01000138.1 GCA_009701525.1 Actinomycetota bacterium | reverse complement strand
TCGTAATAATAATTGATCATCTTTTCAGCGTTCTTCTTTGCTTCAGCAGTAGCTGTGTAAGGGATTACAAAGTTATCGCCGGAGATAGTTCCGCCTGATTCTGGAATTGTGAAGTCAAACTTGCCTTCGTTTTCAGAAGCAAGAATGAACATATCGCCAGACCAGCCAATTACAGCTGTTGCATCACCTGAAGTTAAATCTTCGGCATATTCATTGCCCTTAACGCCACGAATCCAGCCATCAGAAATCTTTCCTGCCATGAAGTCAACTGCATTCATGAATTGATCTTCAGTTACCTTTGTAATATCGACACCTTGTGCTTGCAGAATAATTCCGATGGTGTCACGCATCTCAGATAGAACAACAATCTTGCCCTTGTTCTGAGGTGAGAATAAATCTTCTAGTGTGCGAACTCCCTTTGGATTCTTAGCTGTGTTCCAACCAAAGCCACCCATAATTCCTTGCCAGGTCAGAGTTTGCTCGCGCTTTGGATCATATGAAGGACTTGCCAAAGTATCTAAAATATTTGAAGCATTTGGAATGTTCGCGCTATCGAATTTCTGGGTATATCCAAGACGGATCCAGCGAGCTGCCATCCAGTCTGTTGGTGTGACAACGTCATAACCAATATCTTTCTTAAGCTTTAACTGAGCTTGAACTTTTCCGAAGAATTCATCGTTATCGTTGTAATCTTCGAAGTACTTTGTTTCAATTCCAAACTTCTTGCTAAACGCTTCAAGTGTTGGATACTTCTTAGTCTTCTCATCAAAATCTAAATAGAGTGGCCAGTTACCCCAACGCAGCGCGCCATTCTCTCCGCCAGAACTTCCACCAGATCCACAAGATGCGAGGAGTGCCGCGGCGCTTAATCCGCCGATACCTGCAAAGACTCCACGTCTTGAAACTTTTGCTGAAACGATATCTTTCAGAGTTGATTGGATTTCCTCGTGGGAGTTATTTGTTGTCATGGCACCACTTTCTTCTTAGGACTTTTTAAGGCTGGCATATCTGCCAATCGTCTAGAACGGGGAAAGTCTAGCCCCAAGAAGTTGTGAAATTGCAACCCAACCCCAGAAATTTTTCTGGCAGAAATTAGGCGTTGAGGTTTGTCATGACGTGCTTGATGCGGGTGTAATCCTCGAAGCCATAGCTTGAGAGATCTTTGCCGTAACCAGAGCGTTTGAATCCTCCGTGAGGCATCTCGGCGACGATTGGAATATGAGTGTTAATCCAGACGCAACCGAAATCGAAGGCCTTTGCCATTCTCATCGCACGACCATGATTACTTGTCCAGACGCTAGATGCTAAGCCATAAGCAACGCCATTTGCCATGGCGATCGCCTCTGCTTCATCTTTGAATTTTTGAACTGTGATAACTGGTCCGAAGATTTCATTTTGGATCATCTCATCATCCTGGCGCAATCCGGCAATAACAGTTGGAGCGAAGAAATAACCTGGGCGATCTACCTTGCTTCCACCAGCAACTATCTTGGCGTGGCTTGGAGTGCGCTCAACGAAACCAGAGACTCGAGCAAGTTGATCAGCGTTATTTAGTGCACCATAAAGCACATCTTCATCTGGACTTCCGGTCGCAATATTGTTCTTAGCTTGGTTTGCAAGTAGTTCGACAAACTTGTCGTAAACACTCTCCTGCACAATAACTCGAGTAGCCGCTGTGCAATCTTGACCAGCATTGAAATAACCAGTGATAGCAATATTTTCTGCGGCAGTTTCTAGATTTGCATCATCAAATACAACTACTGGGGCTTTGCCGCCAAGTTCAAGATGTACGCGCTTTAATTCACTTGCTGCTGACTTTGCAACTTCGATACCGGCACGAACAGAACCAGTAATTGAAACCATTGCGGGTGTTTGATGTTCAACTAAGGTGCGTCCAGTTTCACGATCTCCGCAAATTACGTTGAATACTCCGTTTGGCAAAAACTCTGACATTACTTCAGCCATAAAAACTGTTGATGCTGGTGTTGTATCACTTGGCTTTAAAACAACGGTGTTTCCTGCCGCAATTGCCGGTGCCCATTTCCAGACTGCCATCATCATTGGATAGTTCCATGGTGTTACTTGTGCGCAGACACCAATTGGTTCGCGCCGAATAAATGAGGTCATTCCACGCATATATTCGCCAGCTGACTTACCTTCAAGATTTCGCGCAGCTCCGGCGAAGAAGCGAATTTGATCCAACATCGGTGGGACTTCTTCTGAAGTTGTAAGTGAGACTGGCTTACCAGTGTTCATAACTTCAATCGCGATTAACTCTTCGCTTCTTGCTTCGAGAGCATCAGCAATTTTGTTAAGTGCGCGTTGGCGCTCTGCTGGAGTTGTCTCTCGCCATTCAATAAAAGCTTTGCTTGCCGCACTAAGTGCGTTATCTACATCGACTGCGCCTGAGATCGGCGCTGTTGCATATGCCGAACCGGTTGCAGGATTAATAATTTCACTTGTGGCGCCAGATTTTGCAGGCAGGGATTTTCCATCAATAAAGTTATTTAGCTTTTTCATACCTCAGAGATTATCTCGGACGCGGCCAATTGACCACATGCTCCATCAATTTCGCGACCTCGAGTGTCTCGCACCGTTACAGCCACTTTGTAACTCTCGAGAACTCGGACAAATTCGGCTTCATCTTGTGGTCTAGAGGCGGTCCACTTCGAACCCGGGGTTGGGTTTAGTGGGATTAAATTCACATGGGCATTTCTATTCTTAAGAAGGCGCCCCAATAAATCTGCGCGCCATGCCTGGTCATTAATGTCACGAATTAGCGCGTATTCAATTGAGTAGCGCCGACCGGTCTTGGCTTCATATTTATCGGCGGCCGCTAAAACTTCACGAACTTTCCAGCGCGAATTAATTGGAACAAGAGTGTCTCGGAGTTCATCATCTGGCGTGTGCAGAGATACCGCGAGAGTTACTGGAATTCCTTCATCACAGAGTTTTTCAATTCCATTTACTAAGCCAACGGTTGAAAGCGTTACTGAACGCGCACTAATCCCAAGGCCATCTGGTTGTGCGGTTGTGATATTTCTAATTGATCTCATCACAGAGTTGTAGTTAGC
>WLJZ01000137.1 GCA_009701525.1 Actinomycetota bacterium | reverse complement strand
CAAAAATCCGCGAGGTTTTAGAGAGTGGCTTAGGTCAATTTAAGCCAAAGCTTTCACTTCGCTCAGTTGCAAAGCAGAAGAAGGCGCTAATACTTGTCACTAAAGAGTCGCACTGTCTTCGCGATCTTCTTTACCTTCAAGAATTGGGCGAGCTGCCGATTGAAATTCCTGCTGTTGTTTCAAACCATAGCGATTTAAAAACGCTGGTTGAATCACACGGCATTAAATTTATTGATCAGAGCAAATTAGATAAAACAGCGGCTGAGGCCGAGATTGCAAAACTAGTCACCGAACTTGATATTGACCTAGTTGTACTCGCCCGTTACATGCAAATCCTCACCAAAGAATTCTGCGAGAAGATGATTGGGCGAATTATTAACATCCATCACTCATTCTTGCCCGGATTTAAAGGGGCAAAGCCTTATCACCAAGCTCATGCTCGCGGTGTGAAAATCATCGGTGCAACCGCGCACTTTGTTACACCTGATCTAGATGAAGGCCCGATTATTGATCAAGATGTAGCGCATGTAACGCATGCATCTACACCAGAAGATTTAATTGCAACTGGTCGCGATATTGAACGTCGAGTCTTATCTCGCGCAGTTCGCGATTTCGCCGAAGATAGAATCTTTATCGTTGGCGATAAAACAGTTGTTTTTCATAATTAAGAATTCTTAAAGAACTTGTGTCCTAGGCGGGAGTTGAACCTGCGACCTACCGCTTAGGAGGCGGTTGCTCTATCCACTGAGCTACTAGGACCTGATTAATTCATTAATTAAAAAGTTGGACTTTTATCGAAAGTAAGTTTACTTAACTTTAACGGGGTTTGCCTATCGCTTACTTGCTGGGCTAGGCTGGCAAAAATAAATAAATACTCGTTTGGAGTTGGTTTTAATGAAGGCCCTTGTTTTAGGCGCCGGTGGAGTTGGTAGGGCAATAGCTAATATTGCATCACGTCGTTCATTCATTACAGAATTAGTAATCGCGGATCGAAATTTAACTCGCGCTGAAGATGCCGTAAATCGCTTGAAGGATCCCCGCTTTTCGGCCGCACAAGTAAATGCAGCAGAACTTGAAGATATTCGCGAGTTAATTCGCAAAGCAAATCCAGACATTGTCATTAACGCGGTTGATCCACGTTTTGTAATGCCAATATTTCTTGCCTGCGAAATTGAAAATAAGAATTACCTTGATATGGCGATGTCACTATCTAGACCACATCCGCACTATCCATATACCGAAACTGGAGTGAAGTGTGGCGATGAACAATTTGCGCGTGATTGGAATTGGAGCGAACGCGGAATCTATGCCTTAATTGGTATGGGCGTAGAGCCAGGTCTAAGCGATGTATTCGCTAAATACGCGAGTGATGAATTGTTCTCCCGTATTGATTCAGTAACAGTTTTGGATGGTTCGAACTTAGTTGTTGCTGGTTCAGAATTCGCGCCATCATTTTCAATCTGGACGACAATCGAAGAGTGTTTAAATCCACCGCTAGTTTGGGAAGATGGTCGCGGTTGGTACACAACAGAACCATTCTCTGAACTTGAAGTATTTGATTTCCCAGATGGAATTGGACCAGTCGAATGCGTCAATGTTGAGCACGAAGAAGTTGTATTAATCCCGCAGAAAATTGATGCCAAGAAAGTTAATTTTAAATATGGTCTTGGCGCTCAATTTATTTCAATCTTGAAGACAATTCATATGCTTGGAATGGATCGCACCGAAACTGTTGATGTTCAAGGTATTCAAGTTTCACCACGTGACCTCTTAGCCGCATCACTTCCTGATCCCGCAACTCTTGGATCGCGCATGACTGGAAAGACTTGCGCTGGTTCACTTGTTAAAGGTTTAGATAAGAGCGGTGAACCAAAGGCGGTTTATATCTATAACGTAGTTGATAACGCCTGGTCTATGGAGAATTACGGAGATCAAGCTGTTGTCTGGCAGACCGCAATTAATCCAGTTATCGCGATGGAGTTAATTCATGATGGCATCTGGAAACCAGAAGCTGGCGTAAATGGACCGGAGTGGTTTGATTCAAAGCCATTCCTAGCAAAACTAGAAGAGTATGGAACTTCGTGGCATATCCGCGATGAATCAACTGCCGGGATTGTAAAATAATTCGATGGCAACCGCGCTAGTAACAGGAGCCACTGCAGGTATTGGTGAATCTTTTACTAGATTGCTTGCAAGCGAAGGTTTTGACTTAGTTCTTGTGGCCCGCGATAAAAAGCGGCTACAAGAACGGGCAAACTCGCTTTCAAAAAAATATAAAATTGATGTCGAAGTCCTACAAGCTGATCTCTCCCTGCCGGTGCAATTAGCAAAGGTTATGAAGCGACTTTCAAACCCTAAGAAGCCGATTGAAGTTTTGATTAATAATGCGGGATTTGGAATAAAAGATAGTTTCTTAAGCAGCAATATTGCAGATGAAATTCTTCTGATGGATGTTCTTGCCAAAGCTCCGATGCAACTGATGCATTCAGTTCTGCCCCAAATGCTAAATCGTGATTCTGGAACAATAATTAATGTTTCAAGTGTTGCAAGTTTTATCGCCGGAGGAACATATAGCGCTGCTAAATCGTATTTAACAGTTCATACTGAATCACTTCACACCGAACTTTCCAAAACGAATATCAAAATTTCGGCGCTCTGCCCTGGCTTCACTCACACAGAGTTTCATCAACGCGGAAAAATGAAGATGTCTGGACTTCCCAATTTCATGTGGCTAGAAGCCGATGATGTTGTTGCGAAATCTTGGCGCGCGGCTCGAAACGGCAAGGCGATCTGCATACCTGGTTGGCAATATAAAACTCTGAGCACCATCGCAAGGTTTGGCCCGCGGCCCTTAGTTCGCAAACTAGGTATTAAGGTCCGAGCGCGCCAACGTTAAAATTCACAGCATTTTCACCGCAACGCTTCGCTATTCTCCCGTCTAATTCACCAGCCGAAAGATAGAATTCCCTCATTCAAACCACTTTAAGTGGTGGCCTAATTGTTATTTTGTTGGAGGTTAAAGTGTCAAAGAAAATTTCAGCGCTATCAATCGTGGCTCTTGTGCTTGCCGGAACGTTT
>WLJZ01000136.1 GCA_009701525.1 Actinomycetota bacterium | reverse complement strand
TTATTGATGTTGGCGGAGAATCAACCCGCCCAGGCGCCGAACGAGTAAGTGAAGAGGTCGAACGAGATCGAGTCATCCCAGTTATTACCGAGTTAGCTGAATTAGGTGTAACTCTTAGCATCGATACAACTCGCTCAACAATCGCACAAGGTGCTATTGGCGCCGGTGCCACAATCATCAATGATGTAAGTGGCGGATTAGCAGATCCAAAAATGGCGGCGCTAATTGCGAGCAATCCTGCTGTTCAATTTGTCGTTATGCATTGGCGTGGACATGCAAAAGATATGGCCAAAGCTGCCACTTACAAGAGCGTTGTAAGCGAAGTTAAGAATGAGTTAGATGATCGGGTTATTGCGCTAACTAAAGCTGGGATATCACCAGAACAGATTATTTTGGATCCAGGTATTGGTTTTGCGAAAACTGCAGAACACAACTGGGAGCTGCTGAAGAATATTGATCGCCTTAATTTATTGGGTTTTCCAATACTTGTTGGCGCCTCTCGCAAACGCTTTTTAGGTGAACTACTTGGCGCAAATTCTGCTGATGATCGAGATTCTGCATCGGTTGCTCTGACTGCTCTAATGGCAAAAGTTGGAGTCTGGGGAGTGCGAACCCATTCGGTAAAACCGCATCGTGATGCAATTGCAGTGATAGAGGAGATGCGAAAATGAGCGACTACATTTCTTTAACAGGAATTTCGGCGGTTGGTTTTCATGGCGTATTTCCAGATGAACGCAGAGATGGCCAACCATTCTCAGTAGATTTGAAATTGTTCTTAGATTTGGATCCAGCAGGTCGAAGCGATGATTTGAATTTAACTGTTAACTACGCAAGCGTTGCTGCATCGGTTGTAGAAGAAATCTCTGGCCAGCCTCTAGATTTAATTGAAGCGCTTGCCAACCGAATCAGTAGGCGAATTCTTGGCGATTTTCCATTAGTTAATCAGCTTGAAGTTACCGTTCACAAACCTAATGCACCTGTAGGAGTTAAGTTTTCAGATATATCAGTAACGATTGTTAGAGATAGATGAAGGCCGTAATTGCACTTGGTTCAAATCTAGGTAATCGAGAGTTATATATTGATAGTGCAGTGGCCGAAATTGCGAAGATAATTGAAGTTACACATCTATCGACAAATTATGAAACTGATCCAGTTGGCGGTCCAGCGCAGCCCAAGTATCTAAATGCAGTGCTAATTGGTGAGTCAGTTCGCTCACCACACGAGTTATTGAACTCTCTTCTCGAAATTGAATCTAGACTTGGACGCACTCGAGAAATTCATTGGGGAGCTAGAACTATTGATTTGGATTTGATTGTTTATGGCGATGAGAAAATTGATACTCCAGACTTAGTTTTGCCACATCCAAGGGCCCACGAGCGCAGATTCGTTCTCGAACCATGGGCCGAGATTGATCCAGATGCAATTATTCCAAGCGTTGGCCGCATCGAAGATATTTTGCTTCGAATCTAATTGGCGCAGTAAACTTATGGTTCGAGCCCGGTACCCGGAAAGGACTGGAGCATGAATCTAAAGCTTGAACATCCAGTCGCCCTGGTTCCAACTATGGGCGCGCTTCATGCTGGGCATCAATCACTAATTAAGATTGCAAAAGAACTCGCTAAAAATGTAGTTGTTAGCATCTTTGTTAATCCCCTCCAATTTGAAAATACTAATGACTTCTCAAACTATCCGAAGAGCCTTGATGCCGATACAAAGTTAGCGCAAGAAGTTGGCGCTACCTTTGTCTGGATTCCAACTTTTGAAGAGATTTATCCGAATGAACCCACAATTATTTCTGCAGGAGAAATTGGAAATTTATTTGAAGGAGTTCATAGATTTGGCCACTTTGATGGCGTATTAACTGTAGTAAAGCGTTTATTTGATTTAACAAATCCAGAATTTGCAGTGTTTGGGGAGAAAGACTTTCAACAACTATTTCTAATCAAAGATATGGTCGAAAAACTGGGCCTTCCAATTAAAATTATTTCAGCTCCCACGATTCGAGATTCCAGCGGGCTGGCGATGTCTTCAAGAAATATTCGACTTTCAGCATCAGATCGCGAGAGCGCAATTGGGATATATCGCGCCCTTGAAGCGGCTAACTCGGCACCAAACATCGAAGCAGCAAGAGTTAAATTAGTAAATGGAATTGGTGCTATTCCAAATTTCATGCCGGATTATGCAGAGTTGATTGATGAAAACACATTTGAAGTTGCGAAACCAGATACAGCGAATGTTCGCGCAATTGTGGCGGGCTGGATTAATGGCGTTAGATTGATAGACAATATGGTCATGACAAAGCTTGGAGTTTCCAAATGAAACTACTTGCGGGAAATCCTGGTTGGACCGTTAAGGCTGATGTAATTGTTATTGGTTCTGGTGTAGCTGGACTAACAACTGCGCTGAATTTGCGATCAAGTAATCTTTCAGTTCTGCTCGTAACTAAAGCCAGAATTGATGAAGGCTCTACCAAATGGGCCCAAGGTGGAATCGCTGCTGCACTTGGACCTGGAGATACCCCAGAAGCGCATAAAAAAGATACTTTGATTGCCGGAGCTGGCCTCTGTGATGTTGATGCTGTCGATGTATTAGTTACTGAAGGACCAGAAGCAGTTCGCAAATTAATTGCGCGTGGCGCTGTATTTGATAAATCTGAAACTGGTGAAATCGCGCTTACGCGCGAAGGTGGCCATTTACGCAATCGAATTTTGCATGCTGGTGGCGATGCAACCGGAGCTGAAGTTTCTAGAGCTTTACTTGCAGCGGTTAACGATGATGATGGAATTGAAGTAATTGAAAATGCGTTAGCGATTGATGTTTTACAAAATGATGCCGGCCGAGTTTGTGGTGTTACGTTACATGTGATCGGCGCCGGAAGCCGTGATGGTGTGGGGCGCGCACTTGCACGTGCAGTTGTGATTGCAACTGGCGGCTTAGGACAGGTATATGCCCAGACTACGAATCCTTCAGTATCAACTGGTGATGGCGTTGCACTGGCGCTTCGCGCTGGTGCCGAAATTGCTGATGTTGAATTTATTCAATTCCACCCAACAGTCTTATGGCGTGACGATAGTTTGAGTGGACAGCAACCGCTAATTAGTGAAGCTGT
>WLJZ01000135.1 GCA_009701525.1 Actinomycetota bacterium | reverse complement strand
AGAAGCTCCAGCAGAAGAAGCTGCTGAATAAAAATGATTGATGAAGCGCTAGAGCATCTAGTTAAGGGGATTGTTGATAATCCTGATGATGTAGTTATTACAACTAAAGATCATCGTCGTGGGACAACGCTAGAAGTTCGAGTTAATCCAGAAGATATTGGCAAGGTGATTGGCCGCAACGGTCGCACCGCGCGTGCACTTCGCACAGTTATTAGTGCGATTGCCGGACGTTCAGTCCGCGTAGATCTCATCGAGGCTGACGAGGCTCGCTAATAGTGCAACTTGTCGTTGCCAGAATTGGTCGCGCACATGGAGTACTTGGTGAGGCGACAGTTGAAGTGCGCACCGATCAACCAGAAGATCGATTTTATGTTGGCTCTGTCCTAGCGACGGAGCCAACATCTTTTGGCCCACTTACTATCTCTTCAGTACGAGATCACAATGGAACCTTATTATTGGGATTCCAAGGCATTGGCGATCGAAATGAAATCGAAAAATTACGCAATGTTTTACTTCTTGCTGAAGTAGATATCGATGCCGATTCAAGCGAAGATGATTTTCACGTCCAGCAATTACTTCAGTGCCAGGTTTCAACCCAAGATGGTGAATTAATCGGCAACGTTAGTGATGTAATTAATTTGCCCGGACAAGATGTTTTAGCTGTTTCATATAACGGCCGCGAAGTCTTGATTCCATTTGTAAAAGCTATTGTTCCAATTGTGGATGTTGCTAACCGAAAGATTGTAATTATTCCACCTCAAGGACTACTCGATGAGTAAAGTCAATCGCTTTGATGTAATCACAATTTTTCCAGAATACTTATCTCCGCTTAATCTCTCATTAATTGGTAAAGCTAAAGATGCTGGGCTTATTGAGATTGGAGTTCATGATCTACGAGCCCAGACAAATGATGTACATGGGTCTGTAGATGACACACCATATGGTGGCGGCGCTGGGATGGTTATGTCTGCCGAACCTTGGGGCAAGGCTATCGATGCAGTTGCTGAACTAGCTCCTGATGTTGAACATGAATTAATAGTTCTGACACCTGCTGGCCAGAAATTAACTCAAGAATTAGCAGTTGAATTGACTAAGTCAAAGCATTTAATTTTTGCATGTGGTCGTTATGAAGGAATTGATATCCGTATAAGTGATTACTACGCCAGAGCCAATGGTTTTAAAGTGCGCGAAGTATCTATTGGAGATTATGTTTTGGGCGGCGGGGAAGTAGCAACCTTGGTAATAATGGAGGCAATTATTCGCCTGCTTCCCGGAGTCATAGGAAATCCATCATCTCTCGATGAGGAATCTCATTCAATTATTGATGGGGATAGCGCACTTGTTGAATATCCGAATTACACAAAGCCAAAAGTTTGGCGCGGCCTTGAGGTTCCAGATGTCTTGCTATCTGGGAATCATGGAGAAATCGCTAAATGGCGCTTGGAGCAAGCGAAATCTCGCACCAAGAATCGCCCTAAATAATTTAATTAACGCCAGTTTAACTCGCGAGTAGCACAAATCTTGCGCTAAGTTCCGCTAATGGCATCAATCGACCCAAAGATTCAATCTCGTTTAATTAGAGATCTAGAACCAGCTGTCGCGGTTGAACTTGAACGCCATATCGCAACCACTAAAGATTGGTATCCACACGAGTATGTCCCGTGGAGCGAAGGGCGCACATTTGCCGGTCCACTAAATGGGGATGCTTGGGAAGCAAAAGATTCAAAACTTTCAGCAATTGCCCAAGACTCATTAATTCTTAACTTACTGACTGAAGATAATCTTCCGAGTTATCACACCGAAATTTCGACCTCAATGAGCCGAGATGGCGCATGGAATACGTGGATTAATCGCTGGACTGCTGAAGAAGCGCGACATGGAATTGTTATGCGCGATTATTTGATGGCAACTAGAGGTGTAGATCCAAATGAACTAGAAGACTTACGTATGGCACATATGATGGTTGGATATCAGACTCCTTACGACAACGATATGTTGCACACAGTTTCTTATGTAACTTTCCAAGAACTAGCTACACGAATCTCGCACCGAAACACAGGTCGCATTTCAAATGATGAAATCTGCGAAGGTATGTTGGCGAGAGTTGCTCTTGATGAGAATTTGCATATGTTGTTCTATCGAAATCTCCTTTCAGCTGCGATTGATTTAGAACCAAATGCAGCAATGATTGCTATTAAGGATGTTGTAACCAACTTTCAAATGCCAGGTGCAGGAATGCCAGGTTGGGGTCGTAAATCGGTCCAAATTGCGCTTGCTGGAATTTACGATCCAAAGTCTCACCTTGAGGATGTTGTTGCGCCAGTATTGCGTGCTTGGAATATTTTTAATCGCGAAGATTTCACAGGCGAAGGCGCCGCGGCTCGCGACGAATTAGGTGCATTTATCGCAGCCGCAGAAGTTGATGTCGCTAAATTTGTTGAGAAACGCGATTCACATTTTGATCGTCTAGTAGCTCGAGGTCAGAACCCAATTCGTTTAAAGGAATAATCCGCTCAAAAGGATTTATTGGGGAATATTTTCGACACGCCGAGGGTTGATTAGGTAGGCGAGCCACTTATAGGACACTATCCGCCCTGACGGCAGTTAATTTGATTGCAGTTATGAATTACTAGATTTATAAAGAGGAGGTGCCATGGCAACGGATTACGACACACCGCGAAAGCAAGATGAAGAACTTCATGAAGAGTCTCTAGAAGAACTCAAAGCTCGCAGAGCAGATGCTCAATCTGGTCAAGTTGATATAGATGAAGAAGAAGCGGCCGAGAATCTTGAACTTCCTGGCGCTGATCTTTCTGGCGAAGAGTTGACTGTTCGAGTTGTACCAAAGCAAGAGGATGAATTTACTTGCTCCAAATGTTTCTTAGTTCATCACTCCTCACAACTTGAATCAGGAACAGGTGCAAAGGCAGTCTGTAAGGATTGCGCTTAAGCTTTTCACTTAGTGTTCGGCAACGTTTAAAATTTTAGCTAATTCATTCGCTCTATTGGTGCTTACAAGCCAGTAGGGCGTTCTGTCTTTCAGGTCGCGAAGCTCAATTTTTATTGCAGTATTTATCCAGAATCGAATCTGCAAATATGACGCGGGATCGCCATCGACCCCTCTTGCTCTT
>WLJZ01000134.1 GCA_009701525.1 Actinomycetota bacterium | reverse complement strand
GTTGAGTTCCAGATCCGGCAAAGACAACATTCTCAAAACCTTTTGCCATATTGCGAGGTCTAAAAGGTCCGGTCTGGAAGAAGGTATGTGCACTCGCGAACGGCGCTCCTTGCTCCATTCCTTGGCTCTGCCAATCAAGGGGTGTTGTCATATGTTCAACTTCGATTGAATCTGCGAATCCGTCATAGCCACGTTCTTCCATTGTGCGCAGCATTTGGTCACGATATTTATTGCCCATAACTTTCCAGTCAATATCGGCAGATAAGTTTGGAGTAGGGAAGAGAACGTAATAAGAGTGCTTTCCTGCAGGCGCTAAATCCTTATCGTCATGAGTTGGAACTGTTACAAGCAAACTTGGATCAGTCATTAGAGTCTTTTTCTTAATTAACTCGTCAAAGACGCCATCCCAGGATTTTCCAAAGTGAATATTGTGATGGGCTAAACGGTCATAGCTTTTATTTGAACCGACAAGAAGTGTTACGCAAGAAGGTGAATAATTCAGGCGCTTAACAGAAGGTGGGGTGCGACCTAGTAATTCGCGCCAGGCAACTGGTAAATCTGGATTCAAAATTACGGCATCACATTCAATTCGATCACCATTTGCAGTGATTACTGCGCGGGCGCGACCACCAGAATGTTCAATTGAAGTAACTGTTTGGTTGTACTTAAATTCAACTCCATGTTTTGCAGCTGCGCCAGCAAGTGCACGTGGCAGCGCATGCATTCCACCCTTAGGGAAGAAGACGCCATTTACTGAATCCATATAAGCAATGACTGCATAAATTGCGAGGGCTTGTTGCGGACTTACGCCGGCATACATTGCTTGGAATGAGTAAACCTTCTGAGTCCTTGGATCTTTCAAGAAATCATTCACCTTTGGCGCCAGGCGTCTAAAACCGCCGAGGGCAATTAACCTTGCTAAGTTTGGAGTTAAGAGATTTAGTGGTGAATCAATATTGCGATCAATAAAATCTTTCATCTCATACTTATAAAGCTTGGTTACAAAATCTACATACTTGCCATAACCTGCGGCCTCGTCAGGCCCGATTACATTTCTAATCTCTTCCTGCATGCGACCGGTTTCGGCATGAACATCAAGTGTCGATCCATCGTGATAGAAAGCGCGATACAAAGGCTTTAGCGGAAGAAGTTCCATCCAATCTTTTAGCTCTTCACCAACACAGGAGAGCGCATCTTGGATTAGATCAGGCATAGTTAAGACAGTTGGGCCAGTATCAAATGAATATCCATCTTTATTTAACAGGCCATTTCGCCCGCCCGGAACGCTCTCGCGTTCGATAACTGTAACTTTTCGACCAGCCCCGGCAAGCCGAAGCGCCGCACTTAAGCCGCCTAAACCTGCGCCAACAATTACAACGTGATCTGTTGGTCCTTTAACGCGTGCTGGCATTTAACATCCACTTCCTAAAGTTTTCGCTGGGTCACAATGGTCAAAAGTTGCGTCAATGCACTCTTTGCCAATGGGTCAATTTCACCATGTTCAAGGGCAGATTGCGCGGTGGAAGTTAGCGTAGAAATTAGCTCTTCTACCTGAGCCAGCGCACCTGTCTGAACAAATATTTCACGAATCCGATTCACATGAGCTAAGTCCAGATTCGCATTTCCAAGTGCTGAATTAATCTCAGCGCTCTCTTCGGCGCTAGCAAGCTCCATAACTTTGGCAAGTAAAACTGTTCGCTTACCTTCTCTTAAATCATCGCCAGCAGGCTTTCCAGTCTCTTCCGGGTCCCCAAAGATTCCCAAAATATCATCGCGAAGTTGGAATGCCTCGCCAAGTGGAAGTCCATAATCTGAATAAGTAGAAAATATATCTGGCTTGCCACCACCTAATGCAGCGCCAAAATGGAGCGGGCGTTCAATCGTATATTTACCAGATTTATATCGTGCAACTTTTAATGAACGCGTCACTGATTGTGAGGCGAGTGCCTGTTCGTAAACATCTAAATATTGTCCAGCCATTAATTCAACTCGCATCTCGTCATACATTGGAAGTGAGCGAATTAAAGTTGTGCCATCGATTCCTGATTGGTGCAACATCTTTGCTGACCAGACAAGTGCTAGATCGCCTAGCAAGATTGCAGTTGAAATACCGAATTGCGCGCTGGAACCACTTAATTTTGCATCCTTATGCATTGCTTCAAATGCGCGATGAATAGATGGTGCACCTCGTCTTGTGTCTGAAGCATCCATTACATCGTCATGCATAAGAGCGCAGACATGAACTAATTCGAGTGCGGCACAGGCACGTAATATTTCTACAGTTGGCTTACTGCCAGTTCCTAGAAATCCCAGATATGCAAAGAGCGGGCGCAGGCGTTTTCCACTATCGAGCAGGAAACGTTCCATAGCACTTGCCACCGGGGCGAGTTCAGAGCCAATTTCATTTAGGTATTTATTTTCGGCCGCAACAAAGTTAAGTAACTCTTGATTTACTAAATTACGAATCTCTTTCAGGTCTGCGGTAGCGGAAAAATTCACGCCGTAAGGGTAACCTGACTCGCTATGGAGCGCATGACAGTCTCGGTTGAATTCTTTCCGCCGAAGGATGAAGCCGGGGTAGCCCGACTTTGGAGCGCATCTAGCGCCCTCGAATCAATCTCGCCAGATTTTATCTCTGTTACATATGGCGCTGGTGGCAGCACTAGAGATCGCACTATTCAAATTACTAAAGAAATTACCCAGCGCACTGGGCGAAATACGGTGGCACATCTAACTTGTGTGGGTTCGACCAAGGCAGAGCTAATTGAAATTCTTGCGCAATATAAGAGCGCAGGTATCAAGACAATTCTGGCGCTTCGTGGTGATCCAGTTGGCGGTCCAACTTCTCCTTGGGTAACAACTCCTGGCGGTTTTGACCATTCAGATCAGTTAGTCGAACTTGCAATGTCACAAGGTGGATTCGAAGTTGGTGTCGCAGCATTCCCTGACTCTCATCCTGCAAGTGGTGGGGATTTCAATCGAGATATAGATGTGCTTATCCGTAAAGAAGAGCTTGGTGCAAGTTTCGCTACGACTCAATTTTTCTTTGATAGCGCAAAGTGGGAGACCTTAGTTTCAAAACTACAAGCTCGCGGTTCGAAGCTTCCAGTAATCGCTGGCATCTTGCCGGTAACAAATGTTAAGCAACTCCAAAGAATGTC
>WLJZ01000133.1 GCA_009701525.1 Actinomycetota bacterium | reverse complement strand
CTGAAGCAGATGAAGATCCGCATCCGGTTAGGAACAGGGCTGAGATACTTAGTAATGCGATTAGTTTTTTCATTTTTACGCCAAACTTAGAAATAGTTTTTGAAGCTTTTCAGTGACAGCTTCTGAATTGGTCTTACCTTCAACAATGCACTCTTTTAAACTTGCTGAAATTAGCGTGAATGCCGCGGTATTGATCGCTTTGCTCACTGCGGACATTTGGATAACAATCTCGTCGCAACTTCTACCCTCTTCAAGCATTCGTGCAACAGCGCCAAGTTGGCCTTGGGCACGCTTAACGCGCTTTGAAATTGCATCGATCTGTTCTTGATCGGATAAAACATGTGTTGCCTTCTTTGCAGCCATAAGTGCCTCCACTCGCTATTTGGATGGACATTACTATACCCCTGGGGGTATCGTCAAGTCTGCTAGATGATCTAGCGAACGTCGTTATTCGGAGTAAAAATGAGAAAGAAATTAGTAGCCACAGGAATCGTTCTGGCTCTAGCAATGGGTCCAATTGCACAAGGTGTGGCCGCAACGCTGCCTTCTGCAACCAAAGCTTCATTAGCTTTTATGGTTGAAGAAGAGAAGTTGGCTCGTGATGTTTACACGACCTTGTATGCAAAGACTGGTCTGCGCCAATTTGCAAATATTTATAAGGCAGAACAAGCCCATATGGATTTAATGAAAGGCCTACTAAAGACCTACGGAATCAAAGATCCAACAATTGGAAAAGCTGTAGGCAAATTTAACAATGCAGCGCTCTCAGCTCTTTACAAGAAGTTAATTGCTGATGGCAGCGTTTCACTTGTTGCAGCGTTAAATGCAGGTATCGCGGTAGAAAAGAAAGATATTGCTGATATCGACAAAATTCTAAAAACTACTCAGCCAGCAGATGTGAAGTTAGTTTTGGATCGCTTGTTAGCTGGTTCTTACAATCACTTAGCAGCATTTACTCGCTAGTTATATAAGTTAGCCGAAAAGGTCACCGCTAAAATTAGTGGTGACCTTTTCTTATGCTCTAAATTCTTGAATCTTCTCGGTGACGCTCTTAATTAATACTGGAGTGTATTTATCTATCTCTTGGTAGATACCGCTATCTGGAATGTTTTGATCGGCCCATTGCCAAGGAGTTGCCAGGCAAATTACAGCCACTAGATAGGCCATTAGCGCAGTGCGAATAACCGAGAAGGCGGCGCCAAGTAGCGAATCAAGCCATCTAAATGGTCCGAAGAGAATTCGATTATGGAAGAACTCGGCAAATTTAGAGAGTAACCATTGTCCTATTGATGAACCAATTGAAATTGCTAGTAATAAAAGTGCGAATTTAGAGAAGACGCCTTGCCAATCTTTTACGAAGTTCCAAGATATTGCTAGGCCTAGAACACCGCCCCCAACATAGCCAACCATTGAGAAAACTGATTTTAAGAAACCAGCGCGATAACCGCGAACAAATGAGCCTAAAATTAATAGCGCTAAGAGAATATCTACCCAGTTATATTTCATAAGTTAATCCCTAAGTATTTCTCGACATCAGAAAATAGTTGATTACGAGATTTTAGTACCCCGATGTGTTTGTGCACTGCTTCTCCTTTGGAATTTAGATACCAAGTAATTGGAACGCCCATCCCAAATGAACTCTTGGTCGATCCATCTGCATCGTAAAGATTTGGCCAATTCATACCTTGTTCGACAACAAACTTTCGGGCTGATTCCATATCTGCTTCTTCGACATCGATACCAATTATTTTAACTTTTCCTGTCGCCGCAAGTTCGCGTAAAAAAGGCATCTCTTCTCGACATGGAACGCACCAAGAACCCCAAACGTTAATTACCGCCGGACCGTTGATTGATTCCAGAAGCACTTCAGAGTTTCCATCTAAACAAGTAAGTGTTGTTCCGGTTTTCTTTGTTGCATCAGTTTCAATCTGCGTGCAAGAAATAACTTGGCCTTTCGCAATTTTCTCTGGTGCATCTGTCCCACAGGAAGTTAAGGCGAGTAATGAAATAAGGGCGATAGCAATGCGCTTCATCGAAAATCCGCATCGGTTTTTAACAGCGCCATGGCTTTAACTTTATCCATTTCTCCGATGCCAAAGGAAGGACACAACTTAGCTAATGGGCAGGCGCCACATGCAGGTTTGCGGGAATGACAGATTCGCCGGCCATGCCAGATCATTCGTTGCGAGAGATTGGTCCACTCTTTTTTAGGAATTAATTTTCCAACTTCATGTTCAACTTTTACTGGATCCATCGATTCGCTCCAACCGAACCTGCGGCTTAACCGCCCAAAATGCGTATCGACAGTTATTCCAGGAATATCGAAGGCATGACCCAAAACCACATTTGCCGTTTTGCGACCTACTCCTGGAAGTTTCACTAATTCATCTAGATCCGCAGGAACTTGCCCGCCATATTCATTCATAATCTTTATCGCCGAGCCTTTTAAACTTCTAGCTTTACCGCGAAAGAAACCAGTTGAATGAATCAAATCTTCAATTACCGCAAGATCTGCACCTGCCATTTTCTTTGGGGTTCCATATTTTTTAAATAATTTTGGCGTCACCATGTTTACGCGCTTATCGGTGCACTGCGCAGATAAAACTGTTGCGCATAAAAGTTGGAAAGGAGAATCGAAATCTAATTCGCAGCGCACGTCAGGATAAGTTTTCGTCAAGACCCGATAGATCGCGCGGGCCTCTGTGCTCATGTGGCAGAGGTTAGCCCGATTGGAGTTAGAAGCGCCATTGTGGGTATCCTTTGAAAATGCCTACCTCCAAGGAAGCCAACGACGAGAACGTTGTTCGGAAAGCTCCACTATTTAGCGCACTAGATGATGCGGCATCTGCAACTCTTCGCGAATCAATGACGCCGGTGAAAGTTTCTAAGGGGAATACACTTTTTAAAGAGGGCGATGCTGGGGACCGGTTATTTGTAGTTGTTGAAGGCAAATTGAAACTAGGTACAACCTCATCTGATGGTCGCGAAAATTTACTTTCAATTCTTGGACCTGGCGAAATGTTCGGCGAACTTTCACTTTTCGATCCAGGGCCACGCACCGCAACTGCTACAGCAGTAACAGATGCCAGATTGCTTGCGCTTTCAAATGACAAAGTTATTGGTTGGGTTAGCCAGCATCCAAAAGTTTCACTACAACTACTAGGCCGCTTGGCTCAACGCCTTCGTCGCAGTAACGAAGTTCTTGCAGATTTAGTTT
>WLJZ01000132.1 GCA_009701525.1 Actinomycetota bacterium | reverse complement strand
TCGGGCTTGACTTAATCGAGTTACACGCGTGTAATTCTCTTATTAACCCCGCCCCACCCGGGCGGCTAAAAGTTTGAAGGAGTACCAGCATGAGCGATCCAGGCGTATCCAATAGCGACGGCATCGAACTTTCCTGGCAAGAGCGCGCACTATGTGCTCAAACCGATCCAGAAGCTTTCTTCCCTGAAAAAGGCGGCTCAACCCGCGAAGCAAAACGAGTCTGTTTATCTTGCGATGTCCGTGGTGAGTGCTTGGAATACGCGCTTGCTCACGATGAGCGTTTTGGTATTTGGGGAGGCCTCTCCGAACGCGAGCGTCGCCGCCTAAAGCGCCGTTCTGCTTAAACTTTAAAATCATCGCTTGTGGCTGACAATTTTTTCATCACAGCAATATTAGTTTCGCACGATGGTGCGACTTGGTTACCAGAATCAATTGCGGCAATTTCTGCGCAAACCAGATCTGTAGATCGAATGGTTGCAGTTGATACTGGATCAATAGATAACTCAGTAAAAATGTTAACTGGCGCTGGAATCACAGTTATCAAAACAGATCGAGATGCTGGGTTTGGTGATGCAATTGCGCTCGCACTTGGTTCTGCTAAGAAATTAAAGAGTGAAGAGCAAGAAGAATTAATTTGGATTCTCCATGATGATTGCGCGCCAACTAGAACAGCACTTCAATTTTTAATTGATGGTTTAACAGATAAGCCACAAGTTGCATTTGTTGGTCCAAAATTACGTGGTTGGTATGACCGCAGACATCTACTTGAAGTCGGAATAAGCATTGCTGTTAATGGAGCTCGTTGGACTGGCTTAGATCCACGCGAACAAGATCAAGGGCAATTTGATCAACCAACTGAAGTAATGGCAGTAAGCACTGCAGCAATGTTGGCAAGGCGCAGAATTTTTGAAGATTTAGGTGGGCTAGATCCAAACCTTGCACTCTTTAGAGATGACGTGGATTTGGGTTGGCGTGCTCGGGTCGCAGGCTTTTCAGTAATGACCGCGCCAGAAGCACTGGTGTATCACGCAGAAGCTTCAGCGACCGAGCGTCGCAGCGTAGATGTTGAAGAAGCTTTCTTACATCGACCACGGCTTTTAGATCGTAAGAATGCAGCATATGTTCTCTTAGCGAACGCTTCATGGTGGTTACTGCCTTGGATTGCAATTCAAATTGTAGGTAGCGCTGCAATCCGCGCAATCGGCTTTTTATTTGCCAAACTTCCTGGCTATGCCGCAGATGAAATTGCAGCAGTTGGTCTATTAATTATTAAACCTAGAGATTTGTTAGTTGCCCGTAAATTACGCAAACAAAAACGATTGCTATCACCGCGAATTATTCGGCAATTTATCCCACCTCCAGGCAGCCAGATACGTTTGGCCTTGGAACAAGCTCGATACTCATTGAGTAAGTTCTTTAAAGCTGATGGTTTAGATGAAAATCCTGATGATCCAATGTCATATGCCGATATTGGAGTTATTGACGAGAGTTTTGATGATCAGGATCTAGTTATTGCACCACGTAAATCTAATTGGCAATCACTTAAAAATCGCCCACTATTAGTTGGGCTACTTTCAACTTTCATAATTTCACTGATTGCTTCCCGAAATAGATTTGGAAGTATTACTGGAGGCGCACTTCCTATGCCGCCAAGTGGCGCAATGGATCTAATTGCAAAATACAGCGAGTCTTGGCATTTAGTTGGCTTAGGTTCTGCTGCTTCAACTCCACCTTGGGTTGCAATTCTGGCAGCGGCTTCAACAGTCACCTTTGGAAAAACCTGGTTATTTCTAACGCTATTTTTCTTGCTGGTACCTACTCTGGCCTTTCTCGCGGTTTACAGAAGCGCAAAGCGAGTTGGAATTAGCCTTCGCCTCTCCGTAATTGGCGGTGTTCTATATGCGATGTCTCCAGTTATCTGGACCAGCATCAATCAAGGACGAATAGGAACTTTAGTCGTGGCCCTGTTGGCCCCGAGTTTTCTTAGCGTTCTTCCAAGATCAATTAATTTTGAAGCACTTACGTGGCGCCGAACATATGCACTTATTCTGCTCGCCGCATTCCTATCGGCCTTCTCAACCTTCTTCTTAATTATTTGGACTGGCTTCTTTGCAATGCGCCTCGGAATTGAGATTTATCAGCGTCGATTAGAAATAAGTGAAAGCAATTTAATCAAATTTATGATGAGCGCAAATTTGGCAAGAGCCAAGAGAATCACTGCCTTCTTCTTAATACCTGGACTCTTAAATGCACCTTGGTCAACTTCAATAATTTTGCATCCAACTCAAATTCTTCAAGATCCAGGTCTGCCATTAACTGGTGGTTCGCTTATAAACATCCTTACTCTTAATCCTGGTGGGCTCTCGGGTGTCCCTGGTTGGATTCTTTCGCCTTTTCTTATATTTCTTATAGCTATAACCATAAGCGGAAAATTTCCACTTCAAAGTGCGATCGCGATTTCAATGCTTGGACTTTCGGTATTGCTCTCTCAAATCACCGTAGTTGGCCATGGAAGCATTGGCACCGTTTGGACCGGGACTTTAATTGTATTTATTGAATTGGTTGTATTGATTCCAATTTTGCAAACTGCAAGTGATTTGATTCCAAATCTGCGGAGTTCGCGAGTTGGTTATGGCCACCTGCTATCAGCGGTAACTGTTTTAGTTGCGATTTTCTCGTTATCGATCACAAGTTTCTGGGCGATGACTGGCGGTGCAAATTCACTTGTATCTAGTGGAAAACGTGAAGTGGTTCCGGCATTCATCTCTTCCCTTAGCGATACTCCTGCCAGACCAAAAACTTTAGTTATTGGGCGCACCGGCGATGAATTGAAATACTTTGTAAGCAGAGGAAACGATTTAGAAATCGGTGATCCTGATGTTGCTGTCGCCACTCCAACGCCAGTTCGAAATGCAATTACTGATTTAGTAAGTGGAACTGGTCTAACTTCAAGCAAAATTTTGGGTGATTTTGGAATTCAGTATCTATTTTTGAAAAATCCTGTAGACCAGGGCGTAGCAAGAACAATTGATGGGATTGGTGGATTCACGAGAAGTTCTGCAACTAATTCGGGGATTATCTGGCAAATTGTTGGAAGTAAGCCTCGAGTCTCAATTCAGGATGTAAGTGGAGCGATCACTCAAATTAATTCAACGAAGGTTGGAGCAGTTGGTGAGATAACAACTCCAGGCACAATCACTCTTGCTGAAAAGTTTGATACCGGTTGGAAATTAATCGTTAACGGAAAT
>WLJZ01000131.1 GCA_009701525.1 Actinomycetota bacterium | reverse complement strand
CGGCGTTTGCAAGTCCATCTTTAATTTCATCATCTTCAATAATACGGCCAGCTTCGATATCAACTAGGAACATGCGACCTGGTTGTAGTCGACCCTTGCTCTCAATTTCTTCAGGTTTGAAATCTAAAACGCCAAACTCACTTGCAAGAATTACTAAACCATTTTTAGTTACCCAGTAGCGAGATGGGCGCAAGCCATTTCGATCTAGAACCGCGCCGATCACCTTGCCATCAGTGAAAGTAATACAGGCTGGGCCATCCCATGGCTCCATAATTGTTGAGTGAAATGCATAAAAATCTTTATGTGACTGCGCCATGGTTGCATGGTTTTCCCAAGCTTCCGGAATCATCATTAATACTGAGTGTGGAAGCGAACGACCGCCAAGGTATAACAACTCTAATACCTCATCGAATGAGCCAGAGTCGCTGCTTGAGTTATCAACGATTGGGAAGAGACGGTTTAAGTCTCCGGGAATAATTTTGCTTTCAAGAAGTGATTCGCGTGCACGCATCCAATTTCGGTTTCCGCGAACCGTGTTAATTTCACCGTTGTGTGCGATAAATCGATAAGGGTGCGCAAGTGGCCAAGACGGAAAAGTGTTTGTAGAGAATCGAGAGTGAACTAGAGCAAGAGTTGAGACTACTCTGGCATCAGATAGATCAGGAAAGAATTCTTCTAACTGACCGGTGGTTAGCATGCCCTTATAAACAATGGTTCGAGCCGAAAGTGAAGGAACATACAATGGGAAGCGATGTTCGATTCGCTTTCTAAAGCAGAATGCTCTGCGCTCTAGATCTAAATCAAATTCATCATTTAAGCCAGCTACGAAAATTTGCTCAAACTTTGGCATAACTGAAAGTGCGGTCTTACCAATTGACTTGGAATCGATTGGAAGCTCGCGCCAACCAAGTATCTCGAGCCCTTCCTCTTTTGCAATAGTTGCAAGTGCGTCGCGATCTGAAAAAGATTTATCTACAAAAATAATTCCGGTGGCATATTTGCCAACTTCTGGAAGTTTGAAATCAACAACCTCGCGGTAGAAAGCATCTGGGATACAGATAAGGATTCCCGCACCATCACCGCTGTCGGGTTCGGCTCCAGTAGCACCGCGGTGCTCCATATTGCGAAGTGCTGTTAATCCTTGCGAAACAATTTCGTGAGTCGCTTTTTTATTTAAGGTAGCAACCATTGCAACACCGCATGAATCGCGTTCTTGTGTTGGGTCATACAAACCCTGTGCAGAAGGCACTGTCGAAAATAAAGTCACGAAAGCTCCTAAAACTTAATTTATTAGGTGCATCGGGACGACAGTGGCCCAACGAATTTCCAAGAGGGGAAAGAATAGCAACCGAGCGGGGATTTAAATACCCGTAAGGTGAACCAAAGAGCCAATTCCTGCTGTGATTGCCATACCTAAAGAGCCGCCAATGAGGATTCTCATTGTGGTTTTGAGGTAAGGCGAGCCTGCGGTCCGTGCGCTTAAGAGACCAGTTCCGATTAAGCCAGCAACGGTGAAGCCAATAATGCTAATAACTTTTGTACCTAGAGTCGGTGCTAGAGCGCCTACGAAGGGGACAAGTCCGCCCAATGTAAAACTTACGGCAGAGGCAATGGCGGCTTGAACTGGCCGAGCCTTTGTATGTGGAAATTGCCCAAGTTCATCTCGAAGATGGGCCTCAAGGGCATCTTTCTCGGTCATAGTTTTTGCAACTTTAGAAGCAAGATCGCGATCAAGTCCGCGCTTCATATAAATTTCAATGAGCTCTTCTAGTTCACCTTCTGGATCAACAGCTAGGTGCTCAATTTCTAGTAAGCGATCTGATTCTTCAATATCATTTTGAGATCTAACTGAAATGTATTCACCAACGGCCATAGACATCGCACCCGCGGCAATTCCTGCTGCTCCCGCTGTTATTAAAAAACCTTCAGCTTGCGCTGCAGAAACACCAATCATCAGCGACGCAGTTGAGACTAAACCATCGTTAGCTCCCAGAACTGCCGCCCGCAACCATCCAGCTTTATGAATCTTGTGGTGCGCATTTCGCAAATAGACATCTTCTAAAGCCATGCGAGAACTCTATCTTGCTAGTTAATTACTTCTTGGGATTTTTGACCAATTTCCATAGAAAAAGAGCGCCAGCCGTCAGAAGCGTGGCAAGTGCAACCCAGATATTTAAACGCAGACCCAGAATCAGGTTCGCTTGGTCAATACGAATAGCCTCAATAAAAAGCCGACCTAAACTGTAACCGGCCACATAGAAATAGAAAATTGAGCCAGTTCCGACCAACCTTTTGAAAACTGGTGCCCTAAAAATAACTAGCGCAATTATCACGCACCAAATCGCTTCGTAAAGGAATGTGGGATGAAAAGTTTCATAACCGCCATAACCATTTGGTCTATAGCTTTCTGCAATTTCTAAGCCCCAAGGTAGATCGGTTGGCTTTCCAAATAACTCGGAGTTAAACCAATTCCCAAATCGCCCTATCCCCTGTGCAATTAATAGCGCTGGCGCAATTGCATCTGCAAGAGCAGGAAAAGGCAGAGAAGTCGGACGAAATTTAAAGAATATATATGCGGCAAGTGCGCCAATAGATATCGCACCCCAAATTCCTAAGCCACCTTTCCAAATTTGGAAGATAGCCAGAACTGAACCGCTATCGCCGAAATATTGTGCTGGCGAAGTTATAACGTGATAAATACGGCCACCGATAATTCCAGCCGGTACTACAACTATGGCAAGGTCTGAAATATCACTCGCGAGACCGCCTTGATTTATATATCGCATCTTTGTAATCCAAATTGCGAAGAGAATTCCTAAAAGAATACATAATGCGTAGTAATGAACAGTAAAAAATCCCAACTCCAAAGTAGCTGAACTAGGAGTTGGGATAAATGTTCTCATCTTTATTCGATTACTTAACTCCACCTGCCGCTAACGCAGCTTGGAATTTAGCTGGATCGCTGTACTCGCCAGCTTCGCGATTTAGCTCTTTGCCATTTATCAAAACTGTTGGCGTGGAGTTAACATTCTTAACTGCAGCATATGAGGCTACAGATTCGGTCCAGAGCGCATAGTTTCCATCAGTCACGCAGTTCTGAAATTTCATTGAAGTTAAACCAATCTTGCTTCCAAGAGAGATCATAAATTCCTTGGTCCACTTGCCAGAATTTTCGGTAGGAGCTTGATTCTGGAAGATGATTTCGTGCATCTCGATGAACTTGTTGGAATCCATGGCACAAGCAGCAGCATTCGCCGCAACAATTGATTCATTAAATCCCAT
>WLJZ01000130.1 GCA_009701525.1 Actinomycetota bacterium | reverse complement strand
TGATCGGCCGTGTTCGCGTTCCACAAAGGTTATCGGAACCTCATTGATAGAAAATCCATTCACAAAAGCTTGAAAAGCTATCTCTATCTGGAAGCCATAACCTTTAGTTGAGATATCAGTTAGGTTGATAGATCTTAAGAAATTGCGACTCAAAACTCGATAACCACTAGTTAAATCTCGATATTCAAGCCTTAACACTTTAGCTGCATAAAACGTTCCAAGCTTTGAAATCAGTCGGCGATACCAGGGCCAATTAAGTATCGTGCCTTCCGGCATCCATCTAGTTCCAATAACTAGATCGTATTTTTTAGCAGACTCGAGAAGATCTATTAGTTCTTCCGGTAAATGGCTGCCATCTGCATCCATCTCAACAAAAAAGTCGAAATCCCGTGCTAAGCCCCAGTTAAAACCCGCGATATATGCCGGGCCTAATCCTATCTTTTCCGGATTTGAGATGGAGAAGAAGTTAGGTAGCTCCAAAGCTGCGGCTAATCTTGCGGTTCCATCTGGCGAATTATCGTCTACGTTCAGGATTGAGATTTCATATTTTGCTTTTAAATTCTGGCGCTGTATATCAACGCTTTTTAATAAAGAGATAATATTCTGATATTCATTATATGTGGGAATTATTATTAGAACTTTATTTAACAAAATTCTCTACCATCCTTACCAACCAAGCGCTGCAATTAATCGATCTACGCTAGCTCCAAGACCGTAATCTCTTTGATATTGATAGATTTCATTGAAATCTGAAGGTTTTTTTGGCATCTTTAAATCTAAATTAGGAAGAGGTACATCTAGCGCACAATGAACCAATTTAGGTGCGATTTTTGCATATTCAGCCGATTCAATCAGTTTTTTCCTAGCATTAGGTGTTAAACGCTCATCCTCCGAAAAAGCAGCTGACATAACATCTTCCATAGATGTAAATTGTTTAGCAATTATCGCCGCACCTTTCTCACCTATTCCACGAATTCCTGGAAGCCCATCGGAAGCATCACCACGGATCATTGCAAAGAGTGCATACCTCTCCCCCGGGATGTCATATTTATCTGCAATCCATTTAATGTCTACGTGATCATGATTAGAAATTCCTTTTGCAAGATAGACCACGTTTACTTTGCGCTTGTCATCGACTAATTGGAACAAATCACGGTCACCCGTAACAATCTTAATTGGACCACTTTCTCGGACAGCGTAAGTGGCCATCACATCATCTGCCTCATAATCATCGACTCCAACAAGTGGTATTCCAAAAGCTTCTAAAAGGTCCAAGAGGATTGGAATTTGTGGACCTAAGGTGTCCGGTTCTTCCTCTTCGCCCTCAACATCTAATCGATTGGCCTTATATTCTGGAAATAAATCAACTCGCCAGCTTGGACGCCAATCTCCTTCGATGCAGGCTACTAATCGATTTGGTTTGTATAAATTAATTAACCTTGCTGTCATATCCAAATAGCCGCGAATGGCATTTACTGGTTCACCAGTTGGTGAAAGAAGTGTGTCTGGCATTCCAAAATAGGCGCGATACCAGAGCGATGCACTGTCTAACAGCATTAGTGTCATAGGACGTTTCCAGCGTAAGAAATGACTCCACGATCGATACGTGAAAGCGCATCAGAGATAAGTGGTGCTAAATGCGGTGATGCGATCGAAATTTGACGTAACAAGTCAATAATTTGTTTCATAGATCTAACGAAATCCCCAACTGTTAATTCAGTTCCGCGCATAATTGAAGTTAACGAATGTCCACTCGCCCACCGAAAAGCTGGCCAAGCAAATCCGGCATCCGGTTCGCGGATCGGTTCGAGACCTAGTTCTTCTTCCATGTCATGTATCTCTCCCCAAGTTTTAACAAGCTCGGACAATACATCGCCAACACTTCCGTGTGGAAGTTTAGGAGGCGCCTCTTTGCGACTTTCATGAACGAACACTGAAGCTATCGAAACTAATTCAGCAGCGGTCAGTTGATCAAAAGCTCCTTTTCGAATCATCTCAGCAATCAATAAATCTGTCTCACCATATATCTTTGCCAAGAGTTTGCCATTAGGAGTTATCGCATCGTTTGCTAAATATCCAAATTTCTCAAGCATCACTTTAATCAAATCAAATCTACGCGCAATAACGTGCGTTCGATTTGCGACTCTAGCTTTCAAACCAGCATTTTCGCGACGCAATCTTTCTGCGCGTTCGGCTATGCGGGCATGGGTCTCTCGATCACTGCAGCCATGACAGGCATGATTTCTAAGAGCTCGCCTAGCTTCCGCTATTTTCTCTTCCTCAAACTCCCTTGCTTTACGCTTCTTGGTAGACAAACCCTTCTCTAAATCTTTAATTGCAAATCTAATATCGCAATACTCTTGGAAATCTCCAAGGTGACAATCAATTTCTGACACTAACTCAGAGATTGCATCATCATTGCGTTTGATTTGTCGAGCTAGACCTACAACAGCTTTATCAGCTTGGAATTGAGCAAAAGAGGATTCAAGTGAAGTTCTAGCTCGTTTAGCGCCGAACTGCGAGATCAAATTTATTGTCATGTTGTAAGTCGGTTTAAATGAACTTTTAAGCGGATAGGTTCGAGTTGAAGCTAAACCGGCTGCTGATGCGCTATCAATATCCTTATTCCACAGAATTACAGCGTTTCCTTCAATATCAATTCCTCTTCGACCCGCTCGACCAGTAAGTTGCGTGTACTCCCCTGGAGTCACTGACACGTGAGACTCGCCATTCCACTTTGTTAACTTTTCAAGAACAACAGTTCTAGCTGGCATATTAATTCCAAGAGCCAGCGTCTCAGTTGCAAAAACAGCTTTGATTAGACCTCTCTGGAATAACTCTTCAACGCATTCTTTGAAAGCAGGAAGCAACCCAGCATGGTGAGATGCAATTCCGCGTTCAAGTGAATCGACCCATTCATGAAATCCCAGAACTACCAAGTCATCTTCAGGAAGATTTTTAGTTTTATCGGAAATAACCTGACGAATCTCAATTCGTTCCTCCGCATTAGTTAACTTGAGGCCCGAAGCTACACATTGTCGCACTGCGCTGTCGCATTGAGCCCTTGAAAAAATAAAGGTAATTGCGGGAAGCAATCCGGTGCGATCTAGCTTTTCGATAACTTCAGCTCGCCCAAGAGATTTAACTGTTGGTGTTAATTGCGAGCTATCGCGCCAATTGCGCTTGCCGTTGCTGGAACCATATTTATTCCTAACAGCTCGAAATGACTCTTTCTCGAGCCTTAAAATCTCAGGATTGACCTTAGTATTATTAGAAAAAAGATCTAAAAGTCGGTTTCCAAAGAGGACATGTTGGTAGAGAGGAACTGGACGAATCTCGCTAACTATTACCT
>WLJZ01000013.1 GCA_009701525.1 Actinomycetota bacterium | reverse complement strand
TCCACAACCATCACAGTTACCCCAAATGAAGTTGCGGTCGCAGAGGTTGTTGTTGAAGAACGTCGCTTAACAATGTTGCCGCCGCCTCGTCCAAACAAGACTATTAAAAAAGGCGCAGGTTTAAAGCCAATCAAGAGCGCACCGGCTCCACTTGTTGTAACTGAAGGTGCTGAAAACTGGACTGCAACTGAGATGAAAGCGATGCGAGCCGAGTTATCAAAAGATTTAATTCGTCTACGTGCCGAACTCGCTGAAGTTGAAAGCGGAATGGAAGATCTAATTGCAGCTGCTGGTATGGGAGCGGGCGATGATCAAGCCGATGCTGGAACTAAGACTTTTGAACGCGAACATGAAATGTCTCTCGTCTATAACGCCAGAGATATGGTTATTCAAACCGAACGCGCGCTAGAGCGCATTGAGAATAAAACATATGGTCGTTGTGAAGAGTGCGGAAATTCAATCGGCAAGGCCCGACTTCAAGTTTTCCCACGCGCAACGCTCTGTATGTCATGTAAGCAAAAAGAGGAACGACGCTGAATGTAGTTGTTCGAAGAAAGTTGGCAGTGACGGCTTTCCTAATCTTCCTCGCAGATTACTTAACAAAATATGCAGCAATTTATTTCCTAAGTGATGAACCAGTAAAAATCCTGGGTAATTTTCTAAAATTTGAATTGACCTTTAACACTGGGGCTGCATTTAGTTTGGCAACAAGTAAGACAATATATTTATCGGTCTTTGCTATGGCGGTTGCCGCTTTTATTTTCTACTTTGCAAGACGTATTGATTCAACCAAGTGGGCAATTGCTCTAGGACTTGTACTAGGTGGGATATTTGGAAATCTAAGTGATCGAATATTTAGATCTCCTGGTGGTCTCCAAGGAGCTGTAGTTGATTGGATTTCAATCCCAAAATGGCCGATCTTTAACATTGCTGACAGCGCCGTCGTTGTCGGGGTAATTTCTTTAGTTTCACTTATTTGGGCGCAAATACCGCCAAGAACGGTAGTCAAATGACCCAAAGTCCAATTTCTCGTGAAGTACGTTTCGTTTCAATTCCCGAAGGTTTACATCAAGAACGTGTCGATGCTGCGCTATCTAGATTACTTGGACTTTCGCGTTCTACTGTCGTAACTTTAATTGAGAATGGCGAGATAACTCGAAAAGGTCGAGCGCTAACTAAATCTGATCGCGTAAACACCGATGATTATTTAGAGATAACAATGCCTGCTGCTGCAACTGAACCGGTATTAACTGCGACTCCTATTGCAGATTTCAAAGTTGTCTACGATGACTCTGATGTGATTGTTGTAGATAAACCAGCCGGAGTAGCAGCTCATCCCAGTCCTGGTTGGCGTGGTCCAACTGTTATTGGCGGAGTTATTGCAGCTGGATATCAAGTTTCAACAAGTGGCGCAGCTGAACGTCAAGGAGTTGTTCATCGATTAGATGTGGGCACTACAGGGCTAATGGTTATTGCAAAGAATGAGAATTCATATAGCAATCTCAAACAACAATTTCGAGATAGAACTGTCACCAAGGTTTATCACGCACTTGTCCAAGGGCATATGGATCCAACAGAAGGAACTATTGATGCGCCAATTGATCGACATCCACGCGAAGATTACCGATTTGCAGTAGTCGCTGATGGCAAGCCGAGCATCACTCATTACAAAGCTCTGGAATTTTTCCCAGCAGTTTCCTTATTAGAAATTGAATTAGAGACTGGACGCACCCACCAGATTCGTGTCCACTTCTCAGCGTTGCGACATCCCTTAGTGGGCGATATGACTTATGGGGCTGACCACACAATTGCCGAACGTTTGGAGATAACTAGACCTTGGCTACATGCCCGAGAGTTGAAATTTATCCATCCGGCATCTGGGGCCGAGATTGCTTTCTTCTCGGAATACCCAGCTGACCTGACACGCTCCCTAGAAATATTGGCCAACGGCCAAACCTCCCAACCTCAGTAGTAATCTCTCACAAATGTCTGCAGATTCCGGCTTCGTCCACTTACACGTTCATACCGAGTATTCGATGCTCGATGGTGCGGCGCGCGTTGATGAATTAGTTGCCGAAGTTGCTAATCAAGGTATGCCAGCGATTGCAATTACAGATCATGGAAATGTTTTTGGCGCTTATGACTTTAATAAGAAGGCGATTAAAGCCGGGGTAAAACCCATTATTGGAATTGAAGCATATGTTGCTCCTGAATCTAGATTTGAAAAGAAGCGCGTGAAGTGGGCCGATGGCGGCGAAGATGATGTTTCGGGTGGCGGGGCATATACCCACATGACTTTGCTGGCCGAAAATAATGATGGCCTCTCAAATCTATTTAAACTTTCATCACTAGCTTCACTCGAAGGTTATTACTACAAGCCGCGAATGGATCGAGATTTACTTTCAAAGTACGCAAAGGGAATAATTGCAACAACTGGTTGTCCTGGTGGCGAAATTCAGACCAGATTGAGAATGGGTGCATATAAAGAGGCAAAGACTGCAGCCTCCGAACTACGCGATATCTTCGGAGCAGAGAATTTTTATCTGGAAATAATGGATCACGGAATTGATATCGAAACTCGAGTAAAAGCCGATTTATTGAAGCTTGGCAGAGAACTTGGGCTTCCATTGTTGGCTACTAACGATCTTCATTACACACACCACGAAGATGCGGCATCACACGAAGCGCTGCTATGTGTTCAATCAGGTTCGACTCTTGCTGATCCGAAGCGTTTTAAGTTCGACAACAACGAATTTTATTTAAAGAGCGCGCAAGAGATGCGTACGCTATTTAAAGACATTCCAGAGGCCTGCGATAACACCCTGTTAATTGCCGAACGATGCAATGTAACTATGCGCGAGAATGAAAATCTTCTACCGCAGTATCCCGTGCCAAAGGGTGAGAGTGAAGATACTTGGCTACGTAAGGAATCTAATAAGGGATTGATTGAACGCCTTGGCGGTTCTGTCGATGCTAAATATCAAGAGCGCTTAGATTATGAATTAGAAGTAATGATAAAAATGGGATTTCCTGGCTACTTCTTAGTGGTCTCCGATTTATGTTCACATGCAAGAAGCGTTGGAATCCGAGTTGGCCCAGGCCGTGGTTCGGCAGCTGGTTCGCTGGTCTCTTATGCACTTGGAATTACCGCACTTGATCCAATTAAACATGGCTTGTTGTTTGAGCGCTTTCTAAATCCAGAACGTATCTCAATGCCAGATATTGACCTCGACTTCGATGAACGTCGACGTTCAGAAATGATTGCTTATGCAACTCAAAAATATGGTGAAGATCGAGTCGCGCAGATCATCACATACGGCACCATTAAATCTAAGCAGGCACTTAAAGATTCGACGCGAGTTCTCGGTTATCCATATGCAATCGGAGATAAGTTAACTAAAGCCCTTCCGCCTTCAGTAATGGGTAAAGATATTTCACTTGCTGGTGTATTTGATACCAAGAATGATCGATATAGCGAGGCCGGAGAATTTCGTTCGCTCTATGAATCAGATCCTGATTCCAAGCGCATTGTTGATACCGCTCGCGGTCTTGAAGGGTTGAAGCGGCAATGGGGAGTGCACGCAGCTGGCGTTATTTTGAGTAAAGAGCCACTGCTAGATGTAATCCCAATTCATCGACGCGAAGCTGATGGTGCGATTATTACGCAATTCGACATGGGTGCATGTGAATCTATCGGCCTTCTAAAGATGGACTTTCTTGGGTTGCGAAACCTTTCTGTTCTAGATGACTGTTTATTGAATATAAAAGCAAACAAGGACATTGATTTAGATCTTGCAACGCTAACGCTCGATGATCCAAAAACGTATCAATTACTTGGCCGCGGTGAAACTCTCGGTGTATTTCAACTAGATGGCGGGCCAATGCGCGCATTGTTGCGCCAGATGAATCCGGATTCGTTTGAAGATATTTCAGCTGTAATCGCGCTCTATCGTCCGGGCCCAATGGGTGTGAATGCGCACAACGATTATGCAGATCGGAAAAATAAGCGACAAGAAGTTATCCCAATTCACCCAGAATTAATCGATGCTTTAGCAGAGATTCTTGGTGACACCTATGGACTTATTGTTTACCAAGAACAAGTAATGGCGATTGCCCAAAAAGTTGCGGGATTTAGCCTCGGTCGTGCGGATTTACTTCGCAAGGCAATGGGTAAGAAGAATAAAGATATTCTGGATAAAGAATATGTGAACTTCGAAAAGGGCATGACCGATAACGGTTTCTCAAAATCAGCAATCGATAAGCTCTGGGAAACTTTGATTCCATTCTCAGATTATGCATTTAACCGAGCTCATAGCGCTGGCTACGGCATGGTCTCTTATTGGACTGCTTACTTAAAAGCTAACTATCCAACTGAATATATGGCAGCTCTACTCACCAGCGTTCGCGATGATAAAGATAAGAGTGCGCTCTATCTAAATGAATGCCGCCGAATGGGGATTAAAGTTCTGCCACCCGATGTCAATGAATCCCAATCTGATTACACGCCTCTGGGAACTGATATTCGATTTGGTTTAACTGCGATTCGAAATGTGGGGGAGAATGTAGTTGCATCGATTGTTGCCAAGCGAGCAACAGCTGGTCGCTACGAATCCTTTGGAGATTTCTTGGCAAAGGTAGATGCAAGTGTTTGCAATAAGAAGACAATAGAATCTTTAATCAAGGGCGGTGCTTTTGATTCGCTAAATCATCCGCGCAAGGGTTTGACCTTAGTTTTCTTAGAAGCAATTGATTCGGTTATGGAAGCGAAGCGCGCGGAATCGATTGGCCAATTTGATTTATTTGGTAGTGCACCGGGCGCACAAAATTCAAATATTTCTGGAGTTGAAATAGCTATTCCAAATCAAGAGTGGGATAAAGCGCTGTTACTAAGTTACGAACGCGAGATGCTTGGGCTTTACGTTTCGGATCATCCACTCCTAGGTGTAGAACATCTTCTTCGCTCTTCTACAGATATGCCTATTAGTCAGATCAGTGAAGATGGAGTTGGGCACGAGCAGATTGTCACGATTGGTGGCTTGATTACTCAGATTCAACGCAAAGTTTCTAGACAAGGAACTCCTTGGGCGATAGTTACGGTTGAAGATTTAGAAGGCGCCGTAGATGTGATGTTCTTTGCAAACTCCTATACCCAACACTCAATGAACTTGATGGAGGACCGAATTGTTATTGTTCGAGGACGAATTGATAAGCGCGAAGAACAAGTAAAAATTATGGCGCTAGATCTTTCAACCCCTGACATTTCCTTAGCCCCGAGTGGTCCTCTAATAATTTCTATGGAGACTATGAGATGCACGCCACCAGTAGTCGATCGAATTAAAGAGATTCTGCGTTCACATCCGGGCAAGCGCGAAGTTCATCTCAAGTTGGATGATGGCCGCAAGAGCCTGGTAATGAAAATCGGTGATGATTTACGAGTTACCGCATCGCCAAGTTTGAGTGCTGACTTGAAATCAATTCTCGGCCCCGACTGTCTGGTTTAGATTAGAATCGGCGAGTGAAATCGACTGCAATCCGCACCGTTGACTTTCGTGGTCGCAATTTAAGCAAAGCTGGATATCGAAGCGAGTTGCCGCGCGCAGCCATGGATATCGAAACTGCGCTGCGCGATATCGCCCCAATTTTAGCGAGAGTTAAAGCTGGCGATGAAAGCGATCTCTTAGATCTCTGTGAAAAATTCGATGGCGCCAGACCTGCAACTATCAGAGTTCCAAAATCTGAAATAACTGCTGCACTGAGCGCTCTTGATCCTAAAATAAAAAGTGCACTAGAAGAAGCGATTCGACGAATCACCAAGGCACACAACGATCAAATTCGAAGTGAGATTTTTACTAATGTCGTCGATGGTGGCGAAATAACACATAAACAGATTCCAGTTGATCGAGTTGGGCTTTACGTTCCAGGTGGCCGTGCTGTTTATCCGAGTTCAGTAATTATGAATGTGGTGCCAGCGCAAATTGCGAAAGTAGCAAACATTGCGGTCGCATCACCGCCACAATCTGATAACAACGGGCTACCAAACAAGACAATTCTCGCGGCATGTGCGCTATTAGGTATTGATGAGGTTTATGCAATCGGTGGTGCGCAAGCCATTGCGATGTTTGCATATGGCGTTGCTGGCGTATGTGAAAGTGTTGATGTTGTTACCGGCCCAGGAAATATTTATGTTGCCGCTGCAAAGCGTGCGCTTCGAGGTCTAATCGGAATTGATTCGGAAGCAGGACCAACAGAGGTCTGTGTTCTTGCAGATAAAACAGCCAAAGCACATGAAGTTGCAGCAGATTTAATTAGTCAGGCTGAGCACGATGTAATAGCAGCAGCCGTACTGGTTACTGATTGTTTAGAACTAGCAGATGCTGTCAAAATTGAATTAGCGAAGAGGGTTTCTACAACTAAGCATGAGTTACGTATTCGAGAGGCGCTCTCTGGAAAGCAATCTGCCATTGTCCTTGTTGATTCCATTGCCCAAGGTCTTGATGTAGCAAATGCATATGCTGCTGAACACTTGGAGATTCAAACAGCGAATGCGAAAGCCGATGCGCAATCAATTCGAAATGCCGGCGCGGTATTCATTGGAAGATTTACACCAGTATCACTTGGAGATTATTCTGCTGGTTCAAATCACGTACTACCTACAGGTGGATGCGCCTGTCACTCAAGTGGATTATCGGTTCAAACATTTTTAAAGGGCGTAAGTTTTATCGAGTACAACGAGAGCGCATTTAAAGAGATAGCCGAGAGCGTTATTACTTTAGCTAAAGCTGAAGACTTGCCAGCGCACGGTGAAGCGATGAGTGCACGTTTTGAAAGTGGTTCGAAGTGAGTCAATCAAAGAAGATTTCCTGGCCGACATGGCTCCCAATAAGAGCTGAGCTTTCTGATCTGATTCCATACGGTGCGCCACAAATCACTGGCGTGACTGCACTTAATACAAATGAAAATCCATTTAAAGTCCCAACCGCTGTTGTTGAGAAAATGCTTGCCGCCTTGCCACAAGTTCTTGAAAATTTAAATAGATATCCAGATCGCGATGCGCTCGAACTTAGAGGCAAACTTGCGGAATATATAACCAAGAGCACCGGATCAAGTTTCTTAGCCAAGAATATTTGGGCCGCAAATGGCAGCAACGAAATTCTACAGACGCTGATGTTGGCTTGTGGTGGTCGAGGAGCGCTGGGCTTTCTTCCTTCATATTCAGTGCACCCATTAATAGCTAAGGCCACAGGAACTAAGTGGATCTCGGGGGAGCGTTTGCGTGATTTTGAATTAGATCTTGCTTCAGCGTTAAAGCAGATATCCGATGCGAAGCCAGGTCTAACTTTTATTACGACACCAAATAATCCAACAGGAACTTGTACTTCAATCAACGATATAGAAGTTTTAGCAGAAGCTACATTGGCCATCAATGGGTTATTAATTGTTGACGAGGCCTATCAAGAATTCTCAGATGAAGTTTCAGCAGTATCTCTAATTTCCAAGTATCCAAATGTTGTTGTGGTTCGCACGATGAGCAAAGCTTTTGCCTTCGCTGGAGCTCGCGTTGGATATGCAGTTGCAGATGAGGCGATGATTTCAGCCGTGTTAGTTACAAGACTTCCGTATCACTTAAGTTCTGCAACCCAGGCCCTGGCCTTAACTGCCTTGGCAAGTTCCGACCTCTTACTAGCCGAAGTTGATGCCTTAATTTCCGAACGCAATCGCGTCGCAAGTGAGCTGGAGAAACTGGGATTTAGAGTTATTCCAAGTAGTGCGAACTTCCTACTCTTCTCCGGATTTTCAAGTGATGCGCATCAAACTTGGAAGGCGTTAGTGGAAAAGGGTGTGCTGATTAGAGATGTGGGTCTGCCTGGCTACTTAAGAGTCACAATCGGATTGCCGGTTGAAAATGAGCAATTCTTGGCTGCCATCGCAGCTCATAGGCCATAATTAACCATTGAGTTTTTAATAAAGTAATCAAGGGAGAAGAATGAGAACAGCACATGTAGCACGCGCAACCAAGGAATCTAGCGTTGATGTAAAAATCAATCTTGATGGTTCAGGCGCAATCGATATTGATACAGGTGTTCCATTCTTTGATCACATGCTCTCGCAATTAGGAAAACATGCTGGCTTTGATTTAACTGTGAAAACTACTGGCGATGTCGATGTTGATTCACACCACACAGTTGAGGACACATCACTTGCATTTGGCCAAGCACTTCGCGAAGCGCTTGGTGATAAGGCTGGGATTCGCAGATTTGGTGATGCGATGGTTCCACTAGATGAAGTGCTAGTTCAAGCAGCAGTAGATCTTTCAGGTCGCCCTTATTTGGTGCACCGTCAGCCGGAAATTGTCGAATTAATTGGAACTTTCGATACAACGCTTGGTCGCCACATCTGGGAATCAATTGTTGCTGAAGCACGAATTGCACTACATGTTCGCGTTCTCGAAGGTCGCAACGCGCACCATGTTTTCGAAGCACAATTTAAGGCTGTTGCAAGAGCACTGCGTGATGCCTGTGCGATTGATAATCGAATCTCAGGAATTCCATCAACCAAGGGCGTTCTTTGATAGCAATTTTTGATTATGGTTCTGGCAATCTCCGTTCGGCACAACGTGCATTTGAATTAGCCCATTCACAAGTTGTAGTTACCAGTGATCCAAAGATTTGCAGCGAAGCTGATGGCTTAGTCGTTCCCGGAGTTGGGGCCTTCGCAGCATGTATGGATCAGTTAATAAGCGTTGGTGGAAGAGAGATCATTGCGCAGCGAGTTGCCAAAGAGCGTCCAATTTTTGGTATCTGCGTTGGCGCGCAAGTTCTTTTTGAAACAAGTAGTGAGAAGAAGAAAAGTTTAGGGCTCGGAGTACTTCCAGGAAGCGTGGAATTAATCGCGGCGCCGCTACTTCCACATATGGGATGGAATAACATCTCTGCGGAAAGTGGCTCAAAACTTTTTGAGGGCGTAGAAAATGAGTTGTTCTACTTTGTGCATTCATATGCCGCCAAAAATAAAGTGCCAGGCGCAATCAACACAACATGTGAATACGGCGAAGAATTCATAGCGGCAGTCGAAATGGATAACGTCGTTGCCACCCAATTTCATCCAGAAAAAAGTGGTGACGCTGGTGCGAAATTAATCTCGAATTGGGTGAAATCACTATGACGAGAACGAAGCTTGAGATTCTGCCCGCTATCGATGTCCGTGGCGGTAGAGCTGTTCGTTTAGTACAAGGCGAGTTAGCAAAAGAGAGTAACTATGGGCTGCCGATTGAGGTTGCTCGTGATTTTGTAGCAGAAGGTGCGGAGTGGATTCACCTAGTCGATCTGGATGCTGCATTTGGAATTGGTTCAAATTTCGAGTTGATTCGCGAAGTTATTTCTAGCGTAGATATCAAAGTTGAACTAAGCGGTGGAATTAGAGATGACGAATCATTAGAACGTGCACTCGCTACTGGATGCAAGCGAGTAAATCTTGGAACTATCGCAATTGAAAATCCGGAGTGGACGGCAAAAGCAATTTCTAAATTCGCAGATCGCATCGCTGTAGGTCTAGATGTTCGCGGGCACACCCTTGCTACTCGTGGTTGGACCGAAGAGGGTGGAGATCTCTTCGAAATGCTTACAAAGTTGGATAAGGCAGGCGCTTCACGTTACATAGTTACAGATGTAACAAAAGATGGAACTTTAACTGGACCAAATTTAGACCTCTTAAGAGAAGTTTGTGCTGCTACAAACGCCCCTGTTGTTGCGAGTGGCGGCATATCTGTTCTCAAAGATTTAGTTCTGTTACGTGAACTCACTCCGATTGGTGTTGAAGGTGCGATTATCGGAAAAGCTATTTACTCCGGCGCCTTCACAGTTGCGCAAGCGCTAGAAGTTGCAAGCAAATGACTTTAGCTAAACGAGTTATTCCCTGTCTAGATGTGGCTGGCGGTCGAGTAGTCAAAGGCGTTAATTTCAAAGATTTAGTCGATGCTGGTGACCCAGTTGAACTTGCAAAGAAATATGGCGCCGAAGGTGCAGATGAATTAACCTTCTTAGATATATCTGCAAGCGTTGAAGAACGTGCGACGACTCTGGAGATAGTTAGAAAAACTGCAGAACAAGTCTTTATTCCGCTAACTGTTGGTGGTGGCATTCGGAGCGCGGAAAATGTAAATGAGTTACTTCGAGCCGGTGCCGATAAAGTTTCAATCAATACAGCAGCGCTTGCTAGACCTCAATTGATTAATGAAATTTCAGATCGCTTTGGAAACCAAGTGCTAGTTCTTTCAGTTGATGCCCGTCGCGCAGATACTAAATCTGGTTTTGAAGTTACAACCCATGGGGGCCGGGAGAGCGCCGGAGTAGATGCGCTGGCCTGGATTGAGGAGGGAATTTCTCGAGGAGTTGGTGAGATTTTGCTGAACTCAATGGATGCAGATGGTACAAAAGCAGGTTTCGATTTAGAGATGTTGCGTCGAGTTCGGGATATTTGCAGCGTGCCAGTTATTGCAAGTGGCGGAGCGGGGAGAACCAGTGATTTCACAGAAGCGGTTGCCGCGGGCGCCGATGCGGTTCTGGCAGCGAGCGTTTTCCACTTCGGCGAAATCAAGATCTCGCAGGTAAAGAAAGAGTTGGCAAAAGCGGGTTTTCCGATTCGCCCTTGAGAGTAAATAAGGGAGAATATCGCCGTGCCTAAAATCCCTGAAGATATTGCTGCTCGACTTGATAGCGGTGAATTAATTGCTGCAATTGCCCAAGATGCAATTTCCAAAGAAGTCTTGATGATGGCGTGGATGAACTCGCAAGCTTTGCAATTAACTATTGAGAGCAAGAAGGCTACGTATTGGAGTCGCAGTCGAAATAGTCTTTGGATTAAGGGCGAAACTTCTGGACACTTTCAAGATGTAAAGAAGATTTCATATGATTGCGATGGAGATGCAATATTGCTAGAAGTTATTCAAACCGGGGCGGCATGTCATACCGGTGAACGCAGCTGTTTCCATAATGAGATCGCGTAGTTATGGTTCAAATAATTATTCTCCTAGTTACAGCGCTCTTAGTTGGCGCGCTAATTTTTCGGCTTTCAAAACGCGGAATTTCTAAGAAGTATGACCGTAAACCAGCTAATCCCTGGAACGCTTTAAATGAGGGGATTGACCCGACGCTATGAAAAATTTACAACGATTCCAACCTTGGATCACACTGCTTTTCCGGTTAATCATGGGTGGCGTCCTTTTTGTTGCGGGGGCAATCAAAGTCACCGATCCATATGGATCAGCAACATCGGTGCGCGCCTATCAAATGCTTCCAGTTGATCTTGCAAATTTTCTTGGTTTCATTCTTCCATTCGCTGAGATTGCTCTGGGAATTTTCTTGATTGTGGGAATTTGGGTTCGAGTTATGGCGGTTGCATCTGCCGTTCTAATGATTGCATTCGTAATTGCAATCTCGCAGGCTTGGATTCGGGGAATCTCACTAGATTGTGGCTGCTTTGGCAAAGGTGGTCTAATTGATTCTGGCGAGTTGCCAGTTTGGAATTACACGATTGAAATTGGACGAGATATTCTTCTCGCGCTTACCGGGGCATATATGTTCCGATTTCCACATGGAAAATTTGGCTTAGATAAATCAGAATACTCGGATAAACAAGTAACGGGAGAGAAAAATGGCTAATAGCAACAAGGGCGACAAGGGTCTACGCGCAATCGTAATTGGAATGATTGTCTTTGTATTGGCTGTAACTGCCTTCTTTATTTATCTCGATAAGAAGCCTGCGCAAAACGCGCTAGCCCCATCTTCAATTTCAAAGGCAGATGGATCTGGTTTAGTTTTCAATCCAAAGGCGACTCCTCAAATTGATATTTGGGAAGATTTCCAATGCCCAGCATGCCGAGATTTTGAAGCGTTGAACAATGAATATGTGAAGAAGATAGTTTTAGAGAAGAAAGCGAAGGTTGTTTATCATCCACTAACTTTCATCGGCGAGAGATCAACTATGGGATTTAATGAATCAATTGTTGCGGCGAATGCTGCTGCTTGTGCCATGGATTCCAACAAGTTCATCGAGATGCACGAAATCATCTTCCAGAATCAAGCTCCTACCGAAAATTCTGGTAAGTGGACTAAAGAATTTATGATCTCTCTTGGAAGCAAGATTGGTTTAACTTCAATGAAATTCCAGAATTGCGTGACTGATGGAAACTATGCGCTCTGGACAGAATCTGTAGCCTCATATGCCGCAGTTAAGAATGTTAACTCCACACCAACAGTTTTGATAAATGGCAAAGAGCTAAATCGCGAAGCTGGCGAGTACAGCGATCCAGCTAAATTCCAAGCTGCGTTAGCGGCAGGTGGAGTTAAGTAATCGAATAAAGAT
>WLJZ01000129.1 GCA_009701525.1 Actinomycetota bacterium | reverse complement strand
TGCGCGTGGGAAAACTTGAAGTCGGGCCTTGCCGATTGAATTTCCGCACTCTTCACAACGACCATATGTTTTATTCTCAATGCGCTCTAGCGCGCGTTCGGTTTGAATAACCATATCTCTGGCGTTATAAACGAGAGACATTTCATGTTCACGTTCAAAGGTCTTAGTTCCAGCATCGGCTTGATCATCGCCCGCTCCCATACCGGCAGCTGCAATTAAATCTTCCATTCCGCTTTCAACCTCAGCGAGTTCGGCGCGTAGACGAATTAAATCTTTTGATAGCTCGGCTCGCATCGCCTTCATCTCAGTTGCAGTCCAGTTTTCAGCACCTTCAGTTACAACAAGTGGAGCAGGTGCGCTCTTGATTGGCTTTAGCCCTGCGCCTTTTTTAATAGTCTTGTTTGGACGAGGCGGCGGCAACATTGTTAAGCGACGTTCTTCAACAACAACCTCTGCGACCGCAACTTCATTTGGGGTAACTGTGATGGTTGTGGAATTTCCCTTTGTAGTGCTCTGCAACTTTGCTGGAAATGGTTTGCCAACCGGCTTCTTTCCGCTCTTAGCCAGAGTTGGTTTAACAATATTTGGTGATCGTTTGGCAGGAGCAGCTTTCTTGGCTGCTACCTTCTTGGCGGCTTTTACTGGAGCCTTCTTAGCGGCCTTCTTTACAATCTTTTTAGCTGGCGCCTTTTTCGCGGCCTTTTTTGCTGACTTAGCAGGAGCTTTCTTAGCGGCCTTCTTCGCTGCGGTCTTCTTTGGCACGGATCCACCAGTCTCTTTAAAAATCTCTAAATTCACGTATTTCGGAACACGTAAGGCGCAAAGATTAGAACGTTGCGTGCATAAACACCAACTTCGCCGCGCTAGAATTCCCCACGACTCGCTAACTAGGCGCAGAAGAGGCCATCACCTTGGAGCCTGTGAGAAGAGCCGGATACATATTTAAATGTAGCCGGGGTAGAACTTGCTTCGAGTCGCAGTAGAAAAAAGTGGTGCTGAATTTACATTCAGTGCAAGGCGGGTGGTACCGCGGTGGATTTCACACCGTCCCTCCAAATTAACTAGAAGACAGACGTTTTCCAGGGCTAATTTGAGAGGCAAGAATGTCAACGATTAAATCTCTGTCACCGCAGATCGATCTTCCTGCGGTTGAGCATGCAATTCTCTCGTTCTGGGAAACTCAAGAAATTTTCAAGAAAACTATTACTGCGCGAGATGGTCAACCATCATGGACATTCTACGAAGGTCCCCCTACTGCTAATGGAAAACCTGGCACTCACCATATTGAAGCTCGAGTATTTAAGGACCTCTTTCCGCGTTATCAAACTATGAAAGGCAATCAAGTGATCCGTAAAGCGGGTTGGGATTGCCATGGTCTGCCTGTTGAAATTGCGGTTGAAAAACAACTTGGATTTAATGGCAAAGGCGATATCGAGAAATATGGAATTGCAAAGTTCAACGATCAATGTCGAATCTCAGTCCAAGAACATGTTGGTGAATTTACTGCGATGACAAGACGTATGGGCTTCTGGGTTGATTTCGATGAAGCTTATTGGACGATGTCTAGTGAATATGTTGAAAGTGTTTGGTGGTCGCTCCAACAAATTTGGAAGAAAGGTTTGTTAGTTCAGGATTATCGAGTTGCCCCTTACTGTCCACGTTGTGGAACTGGTCTTTCAGATCACGAACTTTCGCAGGGCTATGAAACTATAAAAGATCAATCGGTTTATGTGCGCTTCCCTGCAACTTCTGGAAAATTGGCAGAATTAAAGGCGAGCTTATTGGTTTGGACAACGACCCCCTGGACCTTGGTATCAAATACTGCTGTTGCAGTGAATCCCAAAATTGAATATCAAGTAGTTGAAATTGCCAACGAAGTTACGACTGAGAGATTAGTTGTGGCTGCTAATTTGGCTGGAATTCTGGGCGAAGAACGCAAAGTAATTGCTACCTTTATGGGATCAGAACTAGAACATATTAAATATGCAGCCCCACTCGGATTCGTTGAAATTCCAGATGCGCATTTCATCGTTCTAGCTGATTATGTAACTGTCGAAGATGGAACGGGCTTGGTTCACCAATCCCCTGCTTTCGGTGCCGATGACTTTGCCGTTTGTAGAAAATATAATTTGCCAGTTGTAAATCCAATTGCACCGGATGGCCATTTTCTCCCGGAAATTGAGTTAATTGGTGGCGTATTTTTCAAAGAGGCAGATAAGCCAATTATCAAAGAGTTAAAGAGCAAAGGCTTACTCTTTAAGCAACAACAATACGAACACTCTTACCCTCATTGCTGGCGTTGTCACACAGCACTTATGTATTACGCACAACCATCTTGGTATATCCGCACGACCGCCATCAAAGATGCGTTACTTCGTGAAAATGCGAATACCAATTGGCACCCAGAAACCATTAAGACTGGGCGCTATGGCGATTGGTTAAACAACAATATTGATTGGGCTATCTCGCGAAATAGATATTGGGGTACGCCACTTCCGATCTGGCGCTGCGAGGAAAAGCATGAAGTCTGTGTTGGCTCACTAGCAGAACTTGGTGAACTCGCTGGAACTGATATTTCAAAGAGTGATCCACATCGACCATTTGTAGATGACATAACTTTCAATTGCAAAGAGTGCGGGCAAATAATGAATCGCACACCAGAAGTTATCGATTGTTGGTTTGATTCAGGCGCAATGCCATTCGCGCAATGGGGTTATCCGCACAAGCCAGGTTCCGTTGAAAAATTTGAAGCCTCATACCCTGCAGATTTCATTGCCGAAGCAATAGACCAAACTCGCGGTTGGTTCTACACCCTAATGACTATTGGGACTCTGGTCTTTGATAAAAGCTCTTACGACACCGTTCTCTGTCTCGGCCATATTCTCGATAAAGATGGTCGCAAGATGAGCAAGCACTTAGGAAATGTTCTCGAACCAATTCCACTAATGGACCAACACGGAGCTGATGCTGTGCGCTGGTACATGTTGGCCGCAGGTTCTCCATGGAGTGCGCGGCGAGTGGGTCACGATGCAATTTCAGATGTAGTTAGAAAGACTCTTCTTACCTATTGGAATACCGTCTCCTTCTTTACGCTTTATGCCAAAGCTTCGGACTTTAAGTTATCGGGCTTAGCTGCGAACCCTTCAACGATGGATCGCTGGATTCTCTCTGAGTTAAATTCGCTAGTTGCTAAAGTCGATATCGCCTATTCAAATTACGACTCCCAAGAAGCTGGAAGTTTAATTGGTGAATTTATTGATGATCTTTCTAATTGGTATGTCCGCAGATCTCGCCGTAAATTCTGGGATGGCGATAGCGCCGCGCTAAATACGCTTTACCACTGTCTAAAAGAGTTGACTCTAGTCATGGCGCCAATGGTTCCTTTCAT
>WLJZ01000128.1 GCA_009701525.1 Actinomycetota bacterium | reverse complement strand
GCGGCTGTAGCTGCGCTAGCAAAATCACCATCATCACTACGTGGAATTGGGCACTTAAGATTGCATGAGACTGACCGATTAGCAGCGCTGGCAACTGAGTTAAATGCACTTGGTGGCGATGTTGATGAAGAAGAGAGCGCCCTTCATATTTCACCAGCACCACTTCATGGTGGAATTTTCCATACTTACGATGATCATCGACTTGCAACCGCAGGTGCGATGCTGGGCTTGGTGGTAAATGGAATCCAAGTCGAAAACATTGCAACCACTAAGAAAACACTTCCGGATTTTCCTGGTGCTTGGAAGGCAATGCTTAATGGTTGAGCCACGTAACTTCAAAGAATTCGATGAAGATGACGTTCGCCAAAGACCTGCCCGAAGCACCCGCCCTCGCACTAAAGACCGGCCAGATTATTCAGGCGCTGGTGAAGCTTTAGTAATTGCGGTAGATCGTGGCCGCGTAACTTGTTTACTTAATTCGGAATTAGATTTGGGCAACGAAATCACTGCAATGAAATCCCGAGAGCTTGGTAAGAAATCGGTTGTGGTTGGAGACATAGTTGGAATTGTTGGCGATATTTCTGGCGACGAAGGCTCGCTTGCCAGAATTGTCACCGTCGCACCTCGCATAAATGCGCTAACTAGAACTGTCGATGATGATGCTGAACAAGAGCGAATGATTGTCTCCAATGTTGATCAGATGGCAATAGTTATCGCATCGCAAAATCCAGAGCCTAGACATGGTTTTGTTGATCGCGCACTAGTTGTCGCATATGACCAAGGTATTTCACCACTAATTATTATGACTAAGTGCGATTTATCAGATGGCAAAGAATTTCTTAGCGCATATAAGGATCTAGATATTCGAATCATCAAGACGCAAGTTAAGAAACAGAAAGGCAGAGAGCTCGATGAAATTCGAGATATCTTGGCTGGAAAGCGCACTGTTTTACTCGGCCACTCAGGTGTTGGTAAATCAACTTTAGTTAATGCCTTAGTTGAAAGTGCAGAACGTGCAACTGGTTCAGTTAATGATGCAACTGGGCGTGGGCGACATACCTCGTCTTCTGCAATCGCACTTTCGCTTAAATCTGCGAGTAAATCTGGCACCGCGGGTGGTTGGATTATCGATACACCAGGAGTTCGATCTTTTGGCGTGGCCCATGTTGATAGCAAACGAGTAATAGGTGCCTTTAGCGAATTCAACGAAGCTATCGAACATTGCCCGAAGAATTGTTCTCATAACGAGGAGAGCTGTGCGCTAAATTCTTGGGATTTAGATGCGACAAGCAAATCTCGCCTTGAAAGTCTGCGCCGCCTGCTTAAAGCCTGACTCTTAGAGATTAAAGTAGGATTCGAACATGTCATCTGGCGCACGCGATATCAAATCCGATTTAGAACTCGCACTTCGTCTTGCCGATGTCGCCGACAAGATTTCTTTGAACCGCTTTGAAGCACTTGATTTAGTAATCGAAACTAAGCCAGACACAACTCCTGTAACTGATGCAGATAAGGCTGTTGAAAGTGCAATTAGAGATGAGATTGCAAAGCATCGCGCAGATGATTTAGTTGTTGGCGAAGAGTTTGGAAGTCCAGCATCCCTCGCCGGTAAGTACTACTGGGTTATTGATCCAATTGATGGGACTAAGAATTATCTTCGCGGGGTGCCGACTTGGGCCACACTTATTGGATTAATTGATCCGAGCGGAAAAGTAATTGTTGGTGTTGTAAGTGCCCCTGCTTTATCTAGGCGTTGGTGGGCCGGAGATAAGTTGGGTGCAAACACATCATTCAATGGCGCAGTTAAAGGCATAAGTGTTTCAAAAGTTGCAAAGTTAGCTGATGCTTCAGTTTCATATTCAGATTTAATTGGATGGGGCGAGCGAAAGGCTAAATTCCTCGCACTTCAAGAGAAGATTTGGCGTACCCGTGGTCATGGTGATTTCTGGTCACATATGTTGGTTGCGCAAGGCGCAGTTGATATTGCAGTCGAACCAGCTCTCTCGCTCTGGGATATGGCGGCGCTCGATGTAATTGTTCGCGAAGCTGGCGGTCAATTTACAAATATTCTTGGCCAAGAAGGGCCACATGGTGCAAGTGCCGTTTCTAGTAATGGATTACTGCATAGCGCATTTATGAAAGAGATCAATTAATGCCAAGCTTCTTAAATTCAATTGAATTTAGCGATATCCAGATTGCTGGAGTTGCTTTTTCGGCCTCTCAAGTTGAATCAGCTTTCTATATTCTCCTCGGCGCAATAGCGCTGATTCTCATCTTTCTATTTTTTAAATTAATTAAGAGTGCAACAAGTAAAGATGGAAGCGGATCTAAAACTGAGAAAGCGCTGCCACAATATGAAGAGATATTTGATATCGAATCCGAAGTATTTGAAACCAATCCATATAAGAGCGATCCTGATACTTACTTCGAGCAGAGCGTTTTAAAGACCGTAACCCTTACTTTGATTATTGGCCTACGTGAGCATTTAACAAAAATGGCAGAGAATGCATCAGATCAACATAAGGCGATGGCCGCGATTGCTAAACATTTAGAGGCCGAGGGTGCTATTCCAATTGCATTTACACAATGGAATCAATCGCCTATTCAAGGAATTGCAGCCCGCATAATTTTGAATGGTAAATCTCGCACTGCGCTATTTGGTCCAAGCCTTGCGATGGTAAAAGCTAGCGCTCCATTTACTGCAGAAATTTCTGGCGCAGTTGAAAGCGCACATGGCGCTGGACATACTGTTTTTGTTTTAGCTATTGATGGCCTGGCTTACGCAGAATTTTCAGTAAGCCATCGACTGCAATTAATTGGTAGCGGGGACAGGATTTGAACCTATGACCTCTGGGTTATGAGCCCAGCGAGCTACCGAGCTGCTCCACCCCGCGTCGGTTCGGCAATCTTATGCCGAAAGGTTTAATAACCCAAATTACTTCTGCGCAGCTATAGCCGAGGCAATCGCTGCCTTTAAGCGATCTTGTGCCTTGCCATATGCGGTGAAATCGCCCTTTTTAAGTGCAGCTTGTGAATCTGCGAGTGCAGATTTTGCACTTTCTAGTGCGGACTTAAGTGAAGTGTTTCCAGTTGCGCCAGAGTTAGTTGAGCCACCAGAACTTGATTGTGAAGTGTTATTCAAAACTGTTCCAGAATTTCCACCGAATACTTGATCAAGTGCGCCCTTAAGTGAGTCATCAAATCCAATTACATCGCCAAATGAAACCAGAACTTTCTGGAGTAATGGATATGCCGAAGTATTTGAAGTTGCTCGAACATAAACTGGTTGGACGTATAGCAATCCGCCACCAACTGGAAGTGTTAACAAGTTAGCAAGTACCACATCGGATCCACCTTGGCGGAGCAATGAGAGCGCTTGTGCTACTTCTGGT
>WLJZ01000127.1 GCA_009701525.1 Actinomycetota bacterium | reverse complement strand
TTCGAGTATTCCCATTTAATGCCCCATTCCTAAACCGCCATCAATTGGTATGACTGCCCCACTTATGTATGCCGCGGCTGGCGAGGCTAAGAACGCAACAACTCCCGCAACTTCATCAGGCGTTGCAAATCTAGCTAATGGAATCGCACCAATAATTTCTGACTTACGTTTCTCCTCAAGGACCTGAGTCATATCTGTTTCTACAAATCCAGGTGCTACCACGTTTGCTGTAATTCCCCGGCTACCAAGTTCACGAGCAAAACTTCGGGCCATTCCAATTAACCCGCTTTTAGTTGCTGCATAATTTACTTGCCCTGCCGATCCCAGCATCCCAACAACCGATCCCACAAAAATCATTCGACCAGATTTAGCCTTTAACATTCCCCTTGTACAGGCCCTGGCGACTCGAAAAGCACCCATTAAATTTGTTTCGACAACGGATTCAAAGTCGTTATCGCTCATTCGCATTACTAGACCATCCTTGGTGATACCAGCATTCGCAACCAAGATATCTATGCGACCATATTTTTCTTCCACCGAAGCAACCGCGCTATTCACGCTCTCTGAATCTGTCACATCCATAATCACGCCATCCAAACCATCTGGCGCTAAACCAGAACGATGAGTAACTACAACTTGGTAGCCCTCACTTTTAAATCTTTCTGCTATCGCGAGTCCAATGCCACGATTGCCGCCAGTGATTAAGGCAACTTTTGCTTCTTGGTTCATACGAGAAACTTACCTGCTACTCATGCGTAATCAAATGTAGGCACAGCTTCGAGAGCGAAAAATTCAACTCTCCCCCATAGAGTTCTCCTATGGAAACGCCGGAGAAGAAAGTGGTAACCGCTTCGGTATCCGATGTTGGTCAATCTTTAAGTAAAGATCAGTCTTCCCGAGCAAAGCGCTATTTTTTCTCAATGATGCTTCGAACTCTCTGCTTCATCCTTGCTGTTATTACGCCTAGTCCATACCGATGGATTGCTTTGCTAGGCGCAGTTCTTCTGCCTTATGTTGCGGTCGTTGTCGCAAATGCTGGACGCGAAAGTATTAAGGATCGATCCACAATATATACAAATAGCCGGAAACAGCTAGAAGCCTAATTTCAATGTTGGCCAAATCTAAGGCAATTAGCTTTCTGCAAACTGTAGTAGCCCTTCTTTTAATTTTCGGCTGCCTTTATGCATCACAATGGCAATTTAATCGCGGTACTGCGGCGATGGCCAATAACTCAATAATAAAAACTAACCTAGATCTTGAAACCTTAAACGATTCCAATTTAGAGAATTTAGATCCAGTCGAAAATCAATGGCGGATTTTGAAAATTAGTGGGAAATTCTCCCCGGATCGACAAGAGCTAGTTCGCAATCGTTATTACGAAGGAAAATTTGGATTTGAAGTTTTAACGCTTTTCACAAGCGATACCGGTGAAAATTTCTGGGTGGATCGAGGTTGGGTAGCGGCCGGCCCTAATGCTTCAACTCCACCTGTTGTAAGTAAGCCAACCGCCAAGAAAATGGAAATCACTGCGCGCATTAGATCAGAGAACTTGAGTCGACAGCTGCAGGGTTCGTTCTTTGTTACTAAGGCTTCATCCGAAAAACGGGCTGACATGACAAAAATTCAAGGTGTAACCGCACAGCCCTACTATTTAGATTTGATAGACAGCACAGATAGTTCTGCAAAACCATTGACAGAGATAGAGCTCCCCGAATTATCTAATGGCCCACATTTTGCGTATGCAATTCAGTGGCTAGCCTTTGCAGTATTGGCGTTAGTTGGTCGAATATTATTATTCCGCGAAACCAAGCGATTGGCGCTGGTACAAGTCGAAATATAGGCCGCCCTTTGCTACCAATTCTTCATGTTTGCCACTTTCAATAACTTCACCATTTTCTAAGACAAGAATTTGGTCGGCATGGACGATCGTTGATAATCGGTGAGCAATGACGATGCTTGTTCGCCCTACCAGGGCTTGGGCTAGTGCTTCTTGGACTAACGCTTCATTCTCTGAGTCAAGATGAGCTGTTGCCTCATCCAAAATAACAATGCGCGGGGCCTTAAGTAAAAGTCTTGCGATAGCCAACCTCTGTTTTTCGCCACCAGATAATCTATGCCCTCGCTCACCAACAACAGTATCTAAACCGCTTGGAAGTGATCTCACGAATTCACCAATTTGCGCAGCTTCACATGACCGAAGAATTTCTTCCTCGGTTGCATCGGTTTTTGCATATCGTAAATTATCTCGAATACTCTCGTGGAACATATGAGAATCTTGAGTCACAATTCCGATTAACGATCTCAGTTCCAAGATTGTAGTTTCTCGAATATCGGTTCCATTTATTTTTATCGAACCACTCGTAACATCGTAGAGCCGAGGTAGCAGGCTAGATATTGTGCTCTTTCCTGCGCCGGATGGCCCGACAATTGCAGTCAGCGTGCCGGGTTCGCAGCGGAAAGAGATCCCTTTAAGGACTTCACCGCTCTCGACAACTTCAGGTTTTGCTGCCGCCTCAAGTGAGGCTAGCGAAATTTCCTCAGCCTTAGGATAAGAAAAAACTACATCTTCAAATTCAATTTGAGGAACGCTTTTCGAAATCGTCTTAGGATTGAAAATTTCTTTGACCATCGGTTCAAGGTCTAGAACTTCAAAAACTCTTTCAAAGGAGACTAGGGCTGACATAACATCAACTCGAATATTTGAGAGAGCTGTTAATGGTCCATAAAGTCTCGCCAGTAAAGCAGTAATAGCGAGAAGAGTTCCTATAGTAATTTTCTCATTAATGGCTAGATGACCGCCGATGCCAAATGCAAATGAGGTTGCGATGGCGGCGACTGAAGTCATAGCAATAAAGAAAATTCTATTCAACATTGCAATTTTGATTCCCATATCAGCAACACTTCGAGCTTTGCCTCTAAAGTTTGATGATTCAGCAATCCGATCTCCATAAAGTGCGACCAGAAGCGCTCCGGAAACATTAAATCGTTCGGTCATGGTCGAAGACATCTCGGCATTTAATTCAAAGGAGCGTCTGGTATAACTTGCTAAACGCTTACCAATCCACTTAGTTGGAAGAATAAATATAGGAAGCAGAAGAAGGGATACAAGAGTTATCTGCCATGAGAGTGTCAACATAGCCACAGTTACCAGGAGCATGGTGAGTGAATTACTTACAACTCCTGAAAGTGTTGAAGTGAAAGCTTGTTGGGCTCCGATGACATCGGAGTTAATTCTAGAGATTAGCGAACCCGTCTGTGTTCTTGTGAAGAAGGCGATTGATTGCCTTTGAACGTGTTCGAAAACTTGACTACGCAAATCATAAATCAAACCTTCACCGATTCGACTTGAGAACCATCTTCCTAGTGCGCTAAAGATCGCATCAGCAATCGCTAGC
>WLJZ01000126.1 GCA_009701525.1 Actinomycetota bacterium | reverse complement strand
TAAAGGCGGCGGCAAGTTAGACGATTCACTCGAAGCAGCAATTGAAGGCCGATTAAATGAACCTTGGGATCGCCCAGTTGGCAAAGATGTTGGTCGAGTTATGGTTGATGAATCTGCAAGTGAGCGATATATCTATCACCTACTTTCTTCGCTTTCAGTAAATCTTGCTGGAATTAAAGTAGTAGTGGATTGCGCAAATGGCGCAGCATCTGAAGTAGCACCTGAAGTTTATGCACGTGCCGGCGCTCAAGTTATTGCAATTTCTAACCAACCAAATGGTTTAAATATTAATGAGAACTGTGGCTCGACTCATCTAGATAATTTAGTTGCACAAGTTAAGGCAAACGGAGCCGATATTGGAATCGCACACGATGGGGATGCAGATCGTTGCCTGGCTGTCGATGCAGATGGAAATCTAATTGATGGTGATTTTATTCTTGCAATCTTGGCAAGAGAGTGGAAAGTCCCAACTGTTGTTGGAACCGTGATGACTAATCTTGGATTTATTAAGGCGATGTCAGATAACGGAATTTCATTTGAAAAGACGCCAGTTGGTGATCGATATGTTCTAGAAAATATGTTGGCAAGCGGACATAAACTTGGCGGCGAACAGTCAGGTCACATAATTATGCGAGATTTCGCAAACACTGGAGATGGCCTATTGACTGCTCTGCAATTAATGTCAGTTATGGCTAAGAATAAAAAGTCATTGGCCGAACTTTCTGCGGTAATGAAGCGCTTCCCACAAGTACTTATAAATGTAAACGATGTAGATAAATCGAAACTTGGAAGTTCAAAAGCACTGGCAGTCGCCGTCGGAGAATATGAATCAAAACTTGGTTCAACTGGTCGCATCTTGTTACGTGCATCTGGTACCGAACCACTTGTCAGAGTAATGGTTGAAGCAGAGACCGAGAACGCAGCAGAAGAAATCGCACAGAAACTAGCGACGCTAGTAAGATCAGAACTCGCTTAACTTCTAGAAGGAGTTTCTTTTATGTGTGGCATTGTTGGTTACACGGGTAAAGAACTCGCACTAAATCCGGTATTAAGTGGTTTACGCAAACTTGAATATCGTGGCTATGACTCTGCTGGCATCGCATTGGCTTTAGATAGTGGCGAAAAACTCTGGGTTGAAAAGCGCGCTGGAAAGCTTGGGAATTTAGAAGAGATTTTAGGAACGAAAATTCCCAATTCACATAGCGGAATCGGACACACTAGATGGGCAACTCATGGCGGACCTACTGATGAGAATGCACATCCGCATTTAGATAACGAGGGAAAACTAGCTGTTATCCATAATGGAATTATTGAAAATTACTTGGAACTTCGCGCCCAACTTGAAAAAGCTGGACATAAATTTAAATCCGAAACCGATAGCGAATCAGTTGCTCATTTACTTAGCGACGCTCGCAAGAAACACAACGGGGATTTAGCCGCTGCAATGCGCGAAGCGTGTCAACAATTGCGGGGATCCTTCACACTTCTGGCCATCCATAGTGATGAACCAGGGCGTATAGTTGGTGCTCGCAGAAATTCACCCCTCGTTGTTGGCGTTGGAGATGGTGAAAATTTCCTAGCTTCAGATGTTTCAGCTTTCATTTCACATACTAAGCGCGCCTTGGAATTAGGCCAAGATGAAGTTGCAGATATAACTGCTAACACAATTGTCATTAGTAATTTAGCGGGAAAAATTCAGCCACATAATGAATATGAAATTTCCTGGGATGCCAGCTCTGCTGAGCGTGGTGGTTTCGAGCACTTCATGCTTAAGGAAATCTTTGAACAACCAAGAGCAATAGCCGACACTCTTCTAGGTCGAATCACTGGATTAAGCGAAGAAATAACAAATCGAATTGATTTTAAAGAGATTGATAAAGTTGTAATTGTTGCTTGTGGAACGGCATTTAATGCTGGGTTAGTGGGCAAATACGCGATTGAAAAATGGGCAGATATTGCGGTTGATGTTGAGTTGGCATCTGAATATCGATATCGCGATCCAAGTGTGGATTCAAGAACTTTATTGATTCCTATTTCGCAATCTGGGGAAACGATGGATACCTTAATGGCATTGAGATATGCCAAAGATAAAGGCGCCAAAGTATTTGCAGTTTGCAATACAAATGGTTCAACAATTCCAAGAGAGTCAGATGCAGTTTTGTACACGCACGCTGGTCCAGAAATAGCAGTTGCATCTACTAAAGCTTTCGAGACGCAATTAGTTGCTATGTATTTAATGGGACTACACCTTGGGCGAATACGTGGAACGATCTCCGAAACTCTACTTTCACAGATTGAAGCTGAGCTTGCAGAGCTTCCAGCAAAGGTTGAGCAAGTATTAGAAACTGTTGAACCACTTCGTGAATTAACTCGAAACTTCAGTACTGCGAGCTCGATGCTCTTCTTGGGTCGACATGTTGGTTTTCCAACCGCACTTGAAGGCGCACTTAAATTAAAAGAACTCGCATACATGCATGCCGAAGGTTTTGCTGGAGGCGAATTAAAGCATGGTCCAATTGCACTTATTGAAAGTGGAACACCTGTAGTTGCAATCATGCCAGCGGCAGGCTCGCTCTTGGCTGAGAAGATGGCATCAAATATTCAAGAAGTTAAAGCCCGAGGAGCTGTAGTAATTGCGATAGCTGATTCGGAGTTAAAGGCAGCTGACTTTTTAGTTCGCATTCCATCAACCCATGAATTTTTGCAGCCAGTTTTAGCTGTTGTACCATTGCAAGTAATCGCATACGAGATGGCAGTTGCTCGTGGCAATGATGTAGATCAACCCAGGAACTTAGCAAAATCAGTGACGGTGGAGTGAAATGGAAGTAGAGACAGTAGATAAGCGCCGACTCGAGATGCTTCATGCACTTCGGGTCTCTGCACTTTTATTCTTAGGTTTCCTCTTTATTACCCAACAAGTTTTAACTCGGGGCTGGTTATACGAATTAGACCATTACATATTGCATCTAAAGAACCCAAAGTTTAAAGGTTTAGCTGGCCATATTTTAATTGGCCTAGATGATCTTGGACTACGTTGGTTTACCGCAACCGTACTTTTAATCTGTGCCGCAATTATTAGTTGGCGATTTAAATCTTTCCGTCCGTTAAATCTCTCATTTCTGGCTTTGATCTCACTGAATGTCGTTGTGGGTTTGACCAAAATAATCATCGGCAGAACAAAGCCAAGACTTTATATCGATGTACTTCATGCAGATGGCATGTCATATCCAAGTGGGCACGCTTCTAATGCACTGATTTCGTGGGGGCTGCTTGCCTATTTAATTTATCGATATACAAATCGGGCGCCATTTAAAGGAATCAAGCTCTATCCACTGGTTGGGCTAATTACCGCAACCGTCGTCGTGGTTTCACTCATTCGAAATACTCACTGGTTCTCAGATTTACTTG
>WLJZ01000125.1 GCA_009701525.1 Actinomycetota bacterium | reverse complement strand
GAAATAAATTCTTTACGAGGTGCTACCTCATTGCCCATAAGCAGTTCGAACATCGCTTCTGCGGCGCTAGCATCCTTCATAGTAATTCGGCGTAGGGTGCGGTGCTCTGGGTCCATTGTTGTTTCACGCAGTTGATCTGCATCCATTTCACCCAAACCTTTGTAGCGTTGAATTGGTTCTTTCCAACGTTTTCCGGCCTTAGTTAAATCCGCAGTCATCTTCTTCATCTCATCATCTGAGTATGTGTAATGAACTTCCCCGCGCTTTCCGCCAACAACTTCGATGCGGTGCAAAGGTGGCATTGCTGCAAATACTCGACCATCTTCGATCAATGGGCGCATGTAACGTGAAAGCAAAGTTAGAAGCAGGCAGCGAATATGTGCGCCGTCAACGTCCGCATCAGACATCAGAATAATTCGACCATAACGCGCATCTTCCAATGTGAAAGATCGTCCAGAGCCGGCGCCGATTACTTGAATAATTGAAGCACATTCATTGTTCTCAAGCATTTGAGATAACGAAGCTTTTTGAACATTCAAAATCTTTCCGCGAATCGGCAAGATTGCCTGGAACTCTGAGTTACGAGCTGCCTTTGCAGTACCCAGAGCTGAGTCGCCCTCAACGATGTAAAGCTCGGTGCGATCGGTGTCATCTGAGCGACAATCTGAAAGTTTTGTTGGTAATGATGAACTTTCAAGTGCGTTCTTGCGACGTTGAATATCTTTGTGGGCACGGGCAGAAATACGTGTTCTAGAAGCTCCAGCAACTTTCTCTAGAATCATTTTTCCGGTTGCCTTATCAATTCGCTTTGTTGTGGCGAAGAATTTCTTCATCTCTTCGGCGACAACTGCTGCAACAATCTTGGTTGCTGCTGCGGTTCCAAGAACTTCCTTGGTCTGACCTTCGAATTGTGGTTCGGACATTCGAACAGTTACAACTGAAGTTAAACCTTCTAGTACGTCATCTTTAATTACATCGGCTTCATTGTTCTTAAGCGTCTTTGTTGCACGAAGCGCATCGTTAAATGCTTTTGTAATTGAGCGTTCGAAACCTTGAACATGAGTTCCGCCCTTAGGTGTTGAAATAATATTTACAAAGCTAGACATGGTGTTGTCATAACCGTTGCCCCATTGAAGTGCAATATCAACGCCCATTTCGCGATTAACTTCGGTAGGCATCATGTGGCCTTTTTCATCAAGAACCGGAACAGTTTCGGTGTATTCACCTGAACCAGTTAGGCGAATTACCTCGCCAATTGGATCATCTGGGCGGAGGAATGAACAGAATTCAGAGATGCCACCCTTATGGAAGAACTTCTCAGTTGTTTTACTCTTTGTGCGATTGTCATTGACGATAAGAGTTAAGCCTGGAACCAGGTAAGAAGTTTGACGGGCACGAGCGTGAATATCTTCAATTGCAAGCTCTGCCTCTTTTAAGAAAATCTGGCGATCTGCCCACCACTTAATTCTTGTTCCAGTAACTTTTGCGCTAACTTTTCCAATTACACGAAGACCAGAACTTTCAGAGAATGGCGCTTTAGGACCATCACCATCAAAGATTCCCGCATTACCTCGCTGGAATGACATCCAATAAATTTTTCCGTTACGGTCAACTTCAACATCGAGTCTTGATGCAAGTGCGTTCACAACTGATGCACCTACTCCGTGAAGTCCACCGGATGCTGCATAAGATCCGCCACCAAATTTTCCACCAGCGTGCAACTTTGTCATAACAACTTCAACACCAGTAAGACCGGTCTTTGGCTCTTTATCTACTGGAATTCCGCGACCATCATCATGAACTTCTACTGAGCCATCTGATTCCAAATTAATTTCAATATTCTTGCAATGTCCAGCAAGTGCTTCATCTACTGAGTTATCAATAATTTCCCAGAGACAGTGCATAAGGCCGCGAGAATCGGTTGTTCCGATATACATACCTGGGCGTTTGCGAACTGCATCTAAACCTTCGAGGACGGCGAGATCTTTGGCGTTATAGCCATTTTCTGTTGTTGATTCTAGATCGTCGGTAGCCACGGAGATGAAGGTTATCTTGCTCGGAGGCAAAATCTTGGTTGATTGCAACTGCTTTGCAGATATTTATTTTTTAAGGTCTTTTCCAGGAAATTATGTGGGATTTATGACACGCCCGAGCGTAAAAATAGATATTTTAACGAGCGGGGAATAAAGGTTTAGTGGTTTGATGTTCCCCTCAACAAGAGAGACCAACAGAAGTAGAAGGAGCGAAATGACCGAGCAATTGATTCTCGAAACCACACCGCTCAACGCTGTCGATCGTTGCGATCGCTGCGGAGCCCAGGCATACGTACGCGCAGTATTGCTAAATGGTGGCGAGCTCTTGTTCTGCGGACATCACGCAAAGGAATATGCTGAAAAGCTAAAGCCTGTTGTTAAAGAGCTTCAAGATGAAACTGCGAAACTAACAGCAGTCTCATCTGACGTTAATTAATTTATTTACCTAAACCTTCAGCGGCCACAAATTTATCTTTGTGTGACCCGTCGCAAAATGGCTTCTCTTTTGAAAGGCCGCAGCGACAGAGCGAGAAATCTGATTTAGTTTCAATCACATTTCCATCAGCGTTAATAATTTCAACGGTTCCCTTCACACGAATGGAACCGTTCTCTTTAATTCGAATCTGAACTTTATCGCTTGGGTTATCGCTCATTTTTTCTCACTCTTAATCTAGGTAATCGCGAAGAACTTGGGAGCGAGATGGGTGACGCAATTTCGACATCGTCTTTGATTCAATTTGGCGGATCCGCTCACGAGTAACGCTGTAAACCTTGCCAATTTCATCAAGTGTCTTAGGTTGGCCATCAGTTAAGCCGAAGCGCATTTTTACAACACCAGCTTCACGTTCAGAGAGCGTTCCAAGAACTGAATGAAGCTGTTCTTGTAACAATGTAAATGAAACCGCATCTGCAGGAACAATCGCTTCTGAGTCTTCGATTAAATCTCCGAATTCAGAGTCACCCTCTTCACCAAGTGGTGTGTGAAGTGAGATTGGTTCGCGGCCATACTTCTGAACCTCGACAACCTTTTCTGGTGTCATATCTAGCTCTTTAGCAAGCTCTTCTGGTGTCGGTTCACGACCAAGATCTTGAAGCATCTGACGTTGCACACGAGCGAGTTTGTTAATGACTTCAACCATGTGTACCGGAATACGAATTGTTCGAGCTTGATCTGCCATTGCGCGAGTAATTGCTTGGCGAATCCACCAGGTTGCATATGTCGAGAACTTGTAACCCTTTGTGTAGTCGAACTTTTCAACTGCGCGAATTAGACCTAAGTTTCCTTCTTGAATTAAATCTAGGAACAGCATGCCACGACCGGTGTAACGCTTTGCTAGCGAGACCACAAGGCGCAGGTTTGCTTCAAGCAAGTGATTCTTAGCGCGCTTGCCATCTAGAACTAATTGTTCGAGCTCACGCTTGTATTTCTTATCAATTTTCTTCTCG
>WLJZ01000124.1 GCA_009701525.1 Actinomycetota bacterium | reverse complement strand
TTGGTTTCTGCATGATGTTTCCAACAAAGTTCTTCAGGCAAGCTCTAACCATTTCTTCACTGATATTTGCTGCGCTAGTTGTAGAAAGTATTTCACCTTCACGGTCATCGGTATGCGTGCTTTGGCCAAGGCGAATAGTTGCTTCATATCGCTTCGTGCCATCGGTTACATATTGAAGAAGTCTTGTTGCACTTCCAATTCCAAGAACCAATACACCAGTAGCCATTGGATCGAGCGTTCCTGCATGACCAACTCGTTTAGTTTTAAATAGTTTTCTAGCACTTGCTACGACATCGTGACTTGTTACACCAGCCGCTTTATCTATAAGCAAGAAAGCATTCATAATTTATTATTCGTCAGCGTGCTTATATGGGTCAGCTTCGCCAGCAGGTTTTGCGCCTTCGCGAGCTTTAGCAAGTTCGGCATCTTTACGCGCAACTTCAAAGAGCAAATCATTCATGGCAGATGCACTCTCTTGTAATCCGTCTTGGAAAAATTCAAGTGTTGGGGTGATTCGAAGTCCAAGTGTGCGACCTACTTCGGTTCGCAACATGCCACGAGCAGAGTTGAGCGCAATAGCTGTTGCACTGCGTTCAGCCTCATCACCAAGTACGGTGTAAAAAATTGAAGCTTGTTGAAGATCGCCAGTAACTCGAACATCGGTGAGAGTTATGAAACCCAGGCGTGGATCTTTAACCCGGGTCTCAAGTGCTTGCGCAACTATCTCTTTAATTCGGTCTGCGACCTTAAGTGCACGATTAGATGCCATTTGTTATGCGCGCTTCTTCTCGCGTAACTCATAGGTCTGAATGATGTCGCCAACTTGAATGTCTTTGAATGAACCAAGTCCGATACCGCACTCGTATCCATCCTTAACTTCAGTTGCATCATCCTTGAATCGACGCAATGAATCTACGGTTAGGCCTTCGCCAACTACGACGCCATTTCGAAGCGTTCTCGCCTTTGAGTTTCGCTTGATAGTTCCATCTTGAACCAAGCAACCAGAGATATTTCCGAATTTACTTGACTTGAAGATGTCGCGAACCTCAGCACTACCAAGAACAACTTCTTCAAACTCTGGCTTAAGCAAGCCCTTGAGTGAAGCTTCGATCTCTTCAATAGCGTTGTAAATAACGGTGTAGAAACGAATCTCTACGCCTTCAACTTCGGCAAAGATTGCAGTTTGTGGTTCAGGTTTAACGTTGAATCCGATAATTACTGCAGTTGATGCAGAAGCAAGAGTTACATCGCCCTTCGTAATGGCGCCAACACCGCGGTGGATAACGCGAAGATCAACTTCACTTCCAACATCGAGTTGTAGTAACGCATCTTCAAGAGCTTCAACAGAACCAGAAACGTCTCCCTTAAGAATAAGGTTAAGCGTGCTGATCTTGGATTGCTCCATAAAGTCTTCAAGTGAAACCTTCTTGCGAGTCTTAGCAAGCAGAGCATTACGCATAGCAAGCTGACGCTTCTCGGCAATTTGGCGTGCGGTTCTGTCATCTTCAGCAACAATGAATGAATCACCAGCGCCAGGTACAGATGTAAATCCAAGAACCTGAACTGGTCGTGATGGTCCGGCTTCGCTTACAGCATCGCCATTCTCATCCAACATCGCGCGAACGCGACCATAAGCACCGCCGGCAACAATTGCATCTCCAACATGAAGTGTTCCGCGTTGAACTAGTACGGTTGCAACAGGGCCACGACCCTTATCGAGGTTAGCTTCAATTGCAACGCCGCGAGCAACATCATCTGCGATTGCGCGAAGATCGATTGCTGCATCCGCAGTTAGCAGAATCGCATCAATTAGATCATCAATACCTGCTCCTGATTTAGCAGATACGTTGATGAACATTGTTGTTCCGCCGTACTCTTCTGCAATCAAGTTGTATTCAGTTAATTGTTGGCGAATCTTGTCTGGGTTTGCGCCCTCTTTATCAACCTTGTTAACCGCGACAACAATAGGAACATCTGCCGCTTGAGCATGGTTCAAAGCTTCGATTGTCTGTGGCATTACGCCATCATCTGCTGCGACAACCAGAACTGCGATATCAGTTACCTTGGCACCGCGTGCACGCATTGCGGTGAATGCTTCGTGACCAGGGGTATCAATAAAAGTAATTGCACGGTTTTGACCATCATGATCATGGTGAATTTGGTAGGCACCGATGTGCTGAGTAATTCCACCTGCTTCACCGCGACCAACTTCGGTCTTACGGATTGCATCTAGCAAGCTGGTCTTACCGTGATCAACGTGACCCATGACTGTAACGATTGGCGAGCGCACAACTAGGTCGGCCTCATCAATGTCAGCTAGTTCTTGGTCTAGATTAATGTCAAATTGTTCTAGTAGTTCACGATCTTCATCTTCAGGACTTACAACTTGAATTTGATAACCAAGTTCTGCGCCAAGAAGTGTAAAAGTGTCTTCATCTACTGATTGAGTTGCAGTAACCATTTCACCTAAGTGGAATAGCGCTGAAACTAACGCTGCTGGATCGCCACCGATCTTCTCGGCGAAATCCATAAGAGTTGCGCCGCGACGTAGGCGAATTGTTGTCTTGCCATCACCGTGCGGAATAACTGCGCCACCAAGTGATGGTGCCGCCATATTGTCGAACTCTTCACGTAACGCTTTCTTACTCTTATGCGCTTTGCGAGATTTTCCGCCTTGCTTGCCGAATGCTCCTGCAGTTCCGCCACGTTGATGACGGCCGCCACCTTTACCTGCTGGACCACCAGTACTTGGTGCGCCGAATGACGGTGCCCCACCTGCGTTTGGTGTGCGGTATGGAGAATTTGGTGCGCCAGTTGTTTGACCTGGTCGTGAATTATTTGTTGGCGATCCAGTTGTTGGACGACCTTGTTGCGGACGTGCTGCAAAACCTGGACGCACAGAACCTGGACGCGCACCTGACATTGGTGGACGTTCACCTGGTCGTAGTGGTCGTTGTGCAGGTGGACGTGGCATTGCATTTGTTCCAGAACCAAAAGGATTGTTGCCGGCACGTGGTGGACGTGGCATTGCTGGAGCCCCAGAACCGAAAGCGTTGTTTCCGGCACGTGGTGCTGCTGGCGTGGCAGGTGCAACAGGTGCAACAGGTGAATCGCTCTTTGGTGGCGCTACTTGAATTTCACTTTGAGCTTTTGAAAGTTGTTCGCGCGTTGATTCAGGAAGTGCTGCAAGTGCAGCTTCGATTTCTTCGGCTGTTGGCGTTGCCGCTTTCTTTGCAGCGGTTTTCTTTGCGGCTGCTTTTTTAACTGGCTTTGGCGCAGCCTCGGCTGCTTTTAGATCTGGAAACTTATCCATCAACTTTCGCACAACGGGTGCTTCAACAGTTGAAGATGCAGATCGAACGAACTCGCCGACTTCTTGTAACTTAGCGAGGAGCTCTTTGCTCTCTAAACCTAATTCTTTTGCTAATTCGTAAACGCGGACCTTTGCCACAGTTGCCTTCCTGTCTTGGCCCCACGTCTT
>WLJZ01000123.1 GCA_009701525.1 Actinomycetota bacterium | reverse complement strand
GAGAGATTTTTCACTCTCGCATCCACGCTTCTTTTTACTTCTTACTTGATGTAGATGTCACCGAATGAAGGTGAACCCTGTGGCTCCCAGAAGAACACACCGCCGAGGCCGGAGCCCCAAACTTCTTGTGTCTTTGAGAATACGCCTGGGATTACCCACATTTGATCCATTACATATTGATTGAGCTCTGCCCACATCTTTCCTTGCTTCTTACGATCTGGTTCTGCAAGTGCGGCATCTGATTTAGCTTTGAATGCCTTATATGCAGGATCGCCCCAGTTTTGAGACATTGGGAATCCACCGTTTTCGGTGAATAGCTCAGGAATAACTGTTGAAGCATTTGCCCAGTCAGGTGCCCAACCAGCGCGAGATAAATCGCCTTGCTTGGTCTGATCTAGAACAACAGCGTAGTAAGAACCGGCTTCAATGTAGTTGAACTTCATTGTGATGCCAGCGTTCTTCTTCATTGAATCGATCCAGATTGCAGCAGCCTTCTTATTTGTGTCGGTGTCTGCAAAGTCGAAATAAATTCCGCGCTTTGGATCTGTTGCCTTGGCATAAACATCTGGACATGACTTCTTAGCCGCATCCATATATTTCTTTGCCGCTTCAGCATTTCCGCCAGCCTTGAATTCATCAAGTCCAGTTACCTTCGCATAGTCAAGACCCATAAGTGGCTTAATTACGCCATCTGCAGGATCTCCACCGAATGCAGCGCCGCCACCAAGCTGGATTAGGCCAGCGTAGTCACGTGCATAGTAAATGGCCTTACGGATATCCAAGCAAGGAAGTTTCTTAACGTTAACTGCTGAATAAGTTACATATGGGTCGTAAACGTTAAGTGCGCGTGTTGCGAAGTTGCCCTTTGGCTTACCAGCGTCATCGAAGACTGTTGGCAAGTTAGTTGGAAGAATTGCATCGAGTGACATTGAGTTCTTTTCGGAATCATTTAGAACCAATTGATCGCGAACTTCTTCAGCCAAACCGAAACGAACTACTACACGGTCTGGGAATGCATTGCGAATTGGATCGGATTTCTTATCCCAATTTTCATTGCGGACAAGAACCATTTCATCCTTAGCCTTGTACTTCTCGATCTTGTATGGGCCAGAAGAAACTGGTGCCATATCGTAAGCATCGCCCTTATCTGAAGCCTTTGGAACTGGTCCAAATGAGAGATAAGTAGTTGTGTAGTTGAAGTCACCAACAGCGCGCTTCAAGTTAAAAGTAATTGTCTTGTTATCTGCAGAACATGTAACAGCCTTGTCATAAGCAGCTGTGTCATTGTCCTTTGTTGTATATGGACCTTTGTAAACAGATGAGCCATCTGCAGCAGATGGAATATCTAGCATTCCAATTGCATATGTAGGGCCGTCTGTAATTACGTCGGTAGCGAAGGTACGAGAAACTCCGTACTTAATATCTTCGCAAGTGATTGCAGAACCATCTTCGAATGAAACGCCATCACGAAGTGTGAATTCCCAGGTCTTGTTTCCGTTTGATGCGCGGCCGGTATCAGTTGCAAGATCAGCTACAACATCTGAACCTGCAGCACCCTCGGCGCGTGCATAAGCAGTAAGTGTGCGGTGCATATAAGAACCGAACCAAGCGATGTGTTGTCCGGTGTAGTTACGGTTTGGATCAGCGTGTGTCCAAGCTTCGGAGTGAGTCAAATAAGTGATAGTTCCACCCTTTGATGAACCACCGCTGCTCATCTTCACTAGTCCACCCGCAACAACTGCAAGTGCTAGAACCGCAACGATTGCGATGCTAGTTGATTTTTTGACTCTCGCCATTCTTTCTCCTTTTTATTACTTAGGTTTGTCTTACTTTTTTAGCTTTGCTCTGACTTTGGATCAAGTGCATCTCTGATTGCATCCCCCAATAAATTGAAGGATAGGACAACCAAGATTAACGAAACGGCCGGCACAAAGAAATAGGTCGGCTCATTCAATATGTATTTAGTTGAGTCTGAAATGATCAATCCCCACGTAGCTGAAGGTGGCTGAACACCGATCCCGAGGTAGGAGAAGACGGCCTCTGCTGCCAGATAACCCGGCAGGGCTAGAGATACATAGACGATTACAGGTGTCCAAAGATTTGGAAGCAGTTCTTTAAAAATAATACGCCGATTAGATGCGCCAAGTGCTCGTGCGGCAACAACATAATCTCGTTCTCGAAGTGATAGAACTTGGGATCGAATAATTCTAGAAAAGTATGGCCAGCCAAAGAAAGAGAGAATCAAAATTAGATAAAGAATTCGTGCGCCGTTATCTCGCGCTATTCCAGATTTTTCGATGCGCTGAATCATTGGAACGCTTAGCGCAATAATCATAAAAAATGATGGGAATGCCAATAGAAAATCGGTGAAGCGCCCAAAGAACGAATCAACGCGACCGCGGTAATAGCCCGCAACAATTCCGATAATCAAACCAAGTGCCACAGTTGCGAAAGTTGAGACGACTGCGACCATGAAAGAGATTCGAGAGCCGTACATCAATCGTGCAAGTAAGTCATAACCGATTCCAGGTTCAACACCAAGTGGGTGGTTCCAACTAATTCCACCAAAATTTCCAATAGTTTCACCGCGTGCTGTGATCGCATTTGCATCGCGTTCGGTTGGACTTACATTTAATATCTTCGCAATTAGCGGCGCGAATATCGCGATGAATGCAATTGAAAAGGAGGCAATTGCTGAAGGGATTGCAATCTTGTTCGCCTTAAATCGGCGCCAAGCTAATTCCCGGGGACTTCGGCTAACAAGCCCAGAATCCGGCGTCTTCACTGACTGCATTTAACGAACGTTAGTCATGGCTCGCCATCTTTACAAGCACGTTAGGGCTGATACCTACGGGTGAGACGTTATTTTAAGTGGCTTCTCTCACTTAGTCCACGAAGCGCACGTAGACCATCAGAAGCCCAGGTATTAACAGTTGTAATGCTGCAAGGCAGAACATCTAAGTGATAAACGCTCTCCATTGGTGCTCCTAAAACTAAAGCTACTAGAGTCCTGATTACATAATTGTGTGTAACGACAATAATTGTTTTTCCTTGATGTTCTAGCGCAAGATTTGTAAGTGCTTGCTCTGATCTAGCAGCAACATCTTCATAAGATTCACCAGTAATTCCCGCGCGCGCACCAGTGCTTGAAACCCAGGACTGCCATTCATTTGGATATAACGCTTTAACATCAGGAATGTTTAAGCCATCCCATTCACCAAAACCAGCTTCGCGCCAAGCTTCATCTAGCGTTACTTCAAGACCAGTTGCTTTAGCAATTGCTTCTGCAGTTTGTTTTGTTCGAACCATTGGTGAGGCAATAATTAAATCTGCGCCACGTGCTGCAAGTTCTAGACCAACTGCTTCGGCTTGCTCTAAGCCATCTGCACTGAGTTCTGGATCTGATCCATCGCCACCAGAGAATCTTCGTTCTGGCGTCAAAATAGTTTCACCATGTCTTACGAAATAAATAATTGTTGGCTTCTCGCCAGATACAAGCCGCTCGATTAAGAAGTTCTT
>WLJZ01000122.1 GCA_009701525.1 Actinomycetota bacterium | reverse complement strand
TAACGTCGATCTCGCTCGCGCAAATTAGGGGCACATCTGTAATGCCGAACACTCTCGCTCCAACCGCCGGGAACTCACAGGTCAGATCAGGGGTTGCTGTGAAAAGCATTGAAATCAGATCTTCGTTCTCGATGGAATTTGATTCAAATATTTCTTTAAGAAGTTGGGCGACGCACTTTCGCATCTCTTCACTTGCATCCACATTTAACTGAATAGCTCCACGGAAGGCGCGAATAGATTTCATGTGAGAATGTTACCTCTCGCCCACTCTCGAAGGTTTACATTTAAAGCATTTAATGGATTTCGAGTTTTATCGATATATCACTACCCGCAATTATCGACTTAGCAAAGCTCCTGAACCATAGGTGACCACTTAAATAGATAAATCAACTTTTATAGGGTTTTTTGAGCCTATTTTAAAGGTTAAATCGATATTTGCTATTCCGTATATAATATATATGTCTATATATCACTTATTATGATTTCTATTTATTGCTTTAACTTTAAAACGCTAAATAGATTATCCATTTCTACGCTGTTCAACACCCGCCAGCGGCCCTCTTTGGTCTCGCCTATCGAAATAGGTCCGAAGTCAGTTCTGATAAGTCGTAGAACATCTATTTCTAGGGCCTCAAACATTCGTCTGACAATATGAAAACGTCCCTCATGGATTGAGACTTCAACCCAATGATGCTTATTGTTGATCTCTCGAACAACGTTGATCTCAAGGGCTCTGGCAAGGCCATCCTCTAGAGTCACACCTTTTAGCAGGGTGTCGATATTCTCTTTCGTGAAAAGGCCTTCAATTTCTATCAAGTATTTCTTGACCATGCCATAGCTTGGGTGCGTAGCCCTATGGGTCAAATCTCCGTCATTTGTGAGAAGAATTAAGCCCTCGCTCTCCCGATCTAGCCTGCCGACATGAAACAACCGTTCATTTCTTGTTTTGAAGAAGTCACCTAAATTTGGACGATCTTCAGGGTCTGACATAGTAGATATAACACCTCTGGGTTTATAAAATGCAAGATAAGTTTTAGTCTTAGTTGACTTAATAGACTCACCATCAACTTCTACTTTAGAGATTTCCGGGTCAAATTTGCTTCCGAGTTCGAAGATTTGGATCCCATCGACGCTAACGCGCCCTTCGCTAATAAGTGTCTCGCTCGCCCGGCGGCTAGCTATGCCCGCATCGGCCAATATCTTTTGTAGACGTACCATTGCCATATAACCCTCATTTCAACTGCTTCAACAGCGTGGAATGAGCGCAAGGTTACGCGTAAAGAGCCATATCCCCTAATCGGTTAGGGTCTGGAGAACTTCGTCTAGGCCATCGACATCTGGCAGGAAGGGGGCCAAAGCTGGCAAATCTGATACCGCGTTCAAACCAAGCTTCTCTAAGAAAAACGACGTTGTCGAATATAAAATAGCTCCAGTCTCATGCTCAATACCTGCTTCTTCTACCAAACCTCGAGTAACTAAGGTCTTCATAACCGCCTCAACATTTACGCCGCGGATGGCAGAGACGCGAGCTCTAGATACAGGCTGGCGATACGCGATCACAGCTAAGGTTTCAAGAGCTGCCTGAGTCAACCTTGATTGCTGCCCATCCAGAACGAACTTCTCGACAACGGGAGCTAGATCTGGGTGGCTATAGAAGCGCCAGCCACCAGATACTTGGCGCAGTTCAAAACCTCTACCCATGTTTTGATATTCGGTCGCTAGAGCCAATAGAGCTTCGAGAACAATCTCAGTAGGAGTTTCGGTAATTTGGGCCAAAATAACCTCAGAGACCGGCTCATCAACGACCATTAAGATCGCTTCGAGTGATCTATTAAGTTCAGAATTAGACATTTGTATCTCCGATTGTATTATCTTCTACATTAACCATTGGTATATCGAACTCATCGCTCACTTCTATCTCCCCTGTTGCACTTCCCGTCCACGTCACGGCAAGCTCTCCAAGGGCGATCACTTGCTCGAATCGCACAACACCTTCACGGTAGAGCTCGAGTAGGGCTAGAAATCTTGCAACAACCACCAGGGTCGATGCGGCATCACTTATTAGGTGTCTAAAGGTTGATTTACCAGTTCGTCTAAGTTCGTCTACGATCTTTACGGCCTCTTCAGCCACGCTTACAAGCGGGCGGTGGATATGTTCGATTCCTACCGATGGTCTAATTTTCGGAGATAGCACGCGCTGGGCGATCGCTCCGAATCGCTCAGGCCCTACCCCAATTAGAACCTCTGGAAGTAACGAGGCAAAATGAGCCTCCAACGCTACAACTCGAGCAAAACTCTTCTCTTCACGTTCTAAACGCTCGCTAAATATCGCCGCAATCGCCTTAAATGCCCGATACTGAAGCAATCTGGCGAATAGCAGGTCTCGCGCTTCTAAGAGCGCCAAATCGCCCTCATCTTCAACCTCACCGGAAGGAAGAAGGCGGGCCGCTTTTAAATCGAGCAGAGTGGCTGCTACCACCAGAAACTCAGTAGTTTGATCTAGATCCCAACCATCTTCTGAACCTTCAAGGGCTCGGATGTAGGCAATGAAATCATCAGTCACAACTCCGAGAGCCACCTCAGTGACATCCATCTTGTGCCTAGAAATCAGCTGCAAAAGAAGATCAAAAGGGCCATCAAAGTTGGAGAGGTGAACGGAAAATCCTGGAGTACTTTCGGGGTTCGCGCCTATATCGCCCTGGTTAGGCTGTGAAACCTCGATAGCGCCCTCATTCATGGCGTAAAGGTAATGCACTTACGCTTGCGCGCCCAATCGCACCGCCGTAGAGTCTGGCCATGGCAAAAAGCAATTCAAATATTTCTCGCTTAGGAACTAAATCGACAAAACGTGATGATGAATTTTCTGCAACTTCTAGCGTTCTAGGTCGCAAATTAGTGGAATTCCCTCAAGTAAAGAGCGCACCTGAAGCTGGGCCTGCACGAGTTATTTCCGTCGTAAACCAAAAGGGTGGTGTTGGTAAGACAACAACCACTATCAACTTGGGCGCAGCGCTTGCTGAACTTGGACGACGAGTTTTGCTAATAGATTTTGATTCTCAAGCAAGCATGACAACAGGTTTAGGAATCAAGCCACTACAAATCAAAGAACAATATGGCTCAATCTGGTATTTGTTAAATGATTCCACTGCCAATATTTCAGATTACATCTTAAAGTCTAATGTTCCTGGTTTGGATTTTATACGTGGTCATAAAGACTTAGCTGCTGCAGATGCCGCTTTTGTATCCGAATTAGCCAAAGAGCATAAACTTAGAAAACTTTTAGAGCCTGTTCTCGAACAATACGATGATATTTTGATCGATTGCTCTCCATCTCTAGGTACTTTAACAATCAACGCATTGACAGCATCTAATGGCGTTCTCATCCCTATGGAATGTGAATATTTTGCGGTTCTTGGTCTTGGCTTAGTTCGAGAAACAATTGATAAGGTTCGAAGCAACACAAATCCACATCTCAAGATCGATGGAATTCTTGCAACTATGTTCGAGAGAAAAACCGCGCATTCACGCGAAGT
>WLJZ01000121.1 GCA_009701525.1 Actinomycetota bacterium | reverse complement strand
CCGCACCTTCTCTATCTGATTTATTAACAAGATAAATATCACCGATTTCCAGAAGCCCCGCCTTAGAAGCCTGTATGCCATCTCCCATTCCAGGAGCTAGAACTACTAGAACGGTATCTACAACTCGCATCACTTCAACTTCACTCTGTCCCACACCTACAGTCTCAACAATAATGAAATCAAAGTTCGCACTCTGTGTTAATTGCAGAACAGCTTTAGTGCTTGCTGACAAACCACCAAGATGTCCCCTAGTTGCAAGTGATCGAATAAAAACTTTAGGGTCAGTGAAGTGATCTGTTAAGCGAATTCGATCACCAAGAAGTGCGCCCCCAGAAATTGGCGAAGATGGATCAACAGCAAGTATGGCTACGGAATAATCCCGTTCTCTCAGTAATTTAATAAGCGCATCTACTGTTGTGGATTTTCCAACGCCAGGTGCGCCGGTTATTCCGATAACTTGTGCACCGACCCCACCTTCGATATTAAATGCGGTACCGGTGTTCTCAATAATTGTTATTGCCTTAGCCAGCGCTTGTCGGTCACCTTTGCGAACCTGGCTTAGGAGTTCGGTGTGATCGGCTTGGCTCATATGCCAAACCCTACGACATATTTCTCATGATAAGTTGGGCCTATGTCAGAAATGTCTGAAACATCCAACTCGATTCCTATTCGAGTTGTAGTCGCAAAGCCTGGCCTAGATGGACATGACCGTGGTGCAAAAGTTGTTGCTCGCGCGCTACGTGATGCTGGGTGTGAAGTGATTTACACCGGACTTCATCAAAGCCCAGAACAAATTATTGCGACCGCCCTTCAAGAAGATGTGCAAGCAATCGGACTTTCAATTCTGTCTGGTGCTCACATGACAATTTTTGATCGCATTATGAAACTCTTAAAAGAAGCTAAGGCTGAAAACATCGTAGTTTTCGGTGGCGGAATTATTCCCGAAGCCGACAAGATTGCACTTAAGGCAATGGGTGTTGGAGAGATATTTACTCCAGGCGCCCCAACTTCAGAGATTATTTCTTGGTTACAAAACGCAGTAACTGCTCGCGCTTAATCAAGTAACTTTCGAATTAGTATTTGAAATCTTCTCGTATTGTTTTGTAGCAACTAAATCGCGCAATCTTGAGAAACCATCCCAGATTTCTACATAGGAATTTTGCAACGGCGAAATTGCTAGACGAACTGAGTTTGGAGCTCGGTAATCTGGAATCACATTTGATATTTGGCGCAGCGCAAAGGCAATTCGCTTACCCTCGGGATGTACCAATGAAACATGGCCACCTCGTAATTTTGCATCGCGTGGCGTGTTTAGCGTGAATCCAAGATCAGCTAACCAAGCATCATAAAGTTCAATCATCATTTGAGTTCCGATTGCACATTTAGCTTCAATATTTGCAATCCCAGCTTCTTCGATAATTCCAAATGAAGTTTGGACAGAACGCAGTGCAATTATTGATGGTGTTGCGATTTGAAATCCTGCTAGACCATTTGCACGCTTGAAAGTAGCTCCCATTTCAAATTGATTTTCTTGCGCATGCCAACCTTGGATTGGAACTTGTAGTTCATTTTGAATGCGTTTTGAAACATATAGCCAGCCTGGAGCGCCAGGTCCGGCACTTCCAAATTTATATGTACATCCAACTGCAAGATCTACACCATCTCTATCAAATTGCATATCGATAGCACCGACGGCATGACTGCAATCCCATATGGTAAATGCGCCATATTTACGGGCTAAATCGGTAATTGCCTTAATATCATTTCGAGCACCAGCTCGGTATTGAATAACTTCGAAAGAAACTAGCGCGACATCATCGCTCAGATATTTCTCTAAAAGTTCAGGTGTTATTCGCTCATGCTGCGAGATTGCAGGATCTTCATTATCAATGGTTATTAAATTAAGGCCATGAGTCTTGGCATATCCCTGCAAGATATATCGATCTGTCGGAAAGTTCGCGCCATCAATAATTATGGTTTTGCGACCAGGTCGAGCAGCCAAAGCGGCGCCTACGAGCTGATAGAAATTAACTGATGTTGTGTCAGTAACCAAAACTTGTCCAGGTGCAGCGCCAAGAGTTGTTCGTCCTAACAAATCACCAGTAGTGAACGGTTCTTCAATCCATTCGCCCCAACCTTCAACAACTTTGGTGCCCCAGTCTTTCAACAAATAATCATTGATTGCAGTGATTGTTCGTTTAGGCAAGCGACCAAGCGAGTTCCCATCTAGGTAGCAAATCTCTGGATCATTTATTACATACTCAGATCTAAATTTTGCTAATGGATCCTTGGCGTCAAGATCAAGCGCATATTGTCTCTCGGTAACGTTCATTTACCCACTCTAGCAATCGTCAAATACTCTTGGACACTAGTCGGGAGGGGGAGCTTTGAACTTATTGAATTTGGAATCAGTTTCCAAAGCTTTCGACGCCCGGGCGCTATTAGATGGGGTCTCACTCGGGGTAAATGCCGCAGATCGAATTGGAATTGTTGGTAGAAACGGTGGCGGCAAAAGCACACTTCTTAAAGTTATGGCGGGAATAGAACCAGCCGATGCTGGACGTATTTCAAAATCAGGTTCGGTAACAATTGGAATTTTAAGTCAAGCCGATGCAAGTGATGAGAATTCATTAGTTAGAGATGTGGTTCTTGGTGATTCAAAAGTCCACGAATGGGCTGGAGATGCCAAAGTTCGCGAAGTTTTAACCGGACTCTTTGGTGGATTTAGTGAAGAGCTGTTAAATCGTAAAATTTCACATCTTTCAGGTGGCGAACGCCGTCGAGTAAATCTGGCCAAACTATTGATCGGTGACTTTGATTTAATTTTGCTAGATGAACCAACTAACCATTTAGATGTTGAAGGCGTTGCTTGGCTTGCGCAATATATAAAACGAAACACTAAATTAGCTGTCGTTGTCATCACTCACGATCGCTGGTTTCTAGATGAAGTATCAGAACAAATCTGGGAAGTTGTCGAGGGAAAAGTTTTGGCCTACGAAGGCGGCTACTCTGCCTACGTACTTTCAAAAGCTGAAAGAGCAAGACAGACGAGTGTTGAAGATGGCAAGCGAAATATGTTGATTCGCAAAGAACTTGCCTGGCTCCGTCGTGGCGCTCCAGCACGAACAGCTAAACCCAAATTTCGAATTGAAGCAGCCAACACTTTAATTGCTAATGAACCACCGCCACGCAATGAAACTGAGTTACTTAATTTTGCAGCAAATCGCCTTGGTAACACCGTGTTTGAAATTCACCAAGCAACTCTCAAAGCTGGCGAAAAAAACATTCTAGATAAGCTTTATTGGAATGTAGGACCAGGAGATCGCATTGGGGTTGTTGGCGTAAATGGAGCTGGTAAAACAACGCTATTTAAGGCCCTCTTATCTCAAATAGCACCTACCGCCGGAAAGATTACAGTAGGAGTAACAGTAAAAGCAGCGTTTCTATCTCAACACCTCGAAGAACTTGATCCAACATGGCGCGTACTAGAAGCCGTTGAAAAAGTTGCTAATCAAGTACAACTTGGTAACGGCAAAGAATTATCGGCCAGCCAGCTCTGTGAAAAATTAGGATTCAAT
>WLJZ01000120.1 GCA_009701525.1 Actinomycetota bacterium | reverse complement strand
GAAATACTACTTTTAACCGGGTGGCCAGGCGAACTGACGCCCGCCTAGAAGATGTAGATGAGCGTGAAAAACACTCTGACCAGCGCTAGCTCCGGTATTAAAAACGCTTCGATATCCATCTAGCCCGCGTTCTGCAGCAATACTTGCCGCAACGCTGTGCATCTTGGCAGAAACTTCTGGCGCACCTGTTGCAAGTTCGCCCGCATTTTCAAAGTGGGCTTTCGGAATAATCAGAACATGTGTTGGGGCTTGCGGTGAAATATCATTGATTGCAAATATTTGATCAGATTCAAAGACGAAGTCCACGGGTATCTCACCTATGGCCATTTTGCAAAATAAGCAACTCATCTAGAACTCACCATCGCCCAATCAAAGCAGATACTGCACTCAAAGCAGCTCCACCTGCATGGGCGCTGCGAAAAACTTCTGGCCCAAGCCCAACTATTTCGGCCCCCGCGCCTTGCAATAACTCTAATTCGGCGCCGCTTATGCCGCCTTCAGGACCAATAACAATTACGATCTCGGATAGTTCGGCAAATTTAGAAGTTACGACCTCAGATAACTTTTTGGTCGCCGATTCGTGCATAACAAGAATTGCACTTGTTTCGCTCTCAATTTCAAGTAATTGAGAGAGCGATAGTTCTTCAACTATTTCTGGCACGTTAAATCTGCGAGATTGTTTGGTTGCCGCGATAGCAGTGCTCTGCCACTTAGTAAGTGAATCTTTCTGCCACTTAGAAATACTTCTATCCGCCTGCCAAGGAATAATTAAATCAACGCCAGATTCAACCAAGATTTCAATTGCTTCTTTAATCCGATCTGATTTTGGAATTCCCTGAACCACAACCAATTTAGGAGTTCTAGGTTCTCTAGAACCTCGCTCTAATACTTTTGCGGTAAAAGATTTTTTATCAATATTCTCGACACTTGCTCGAACCCAGTTTCCATTGCCATCTGAAATCAAAATCTCTTCGCCGCTCTTTATTCGCAGAACTTTGATTGCATGATGAGCCTCATCACCATCAACCTCAATTAATGGTGAATCAGAAAGCTTTTCAACTATAAAAAGCGTCAACATTTAACGATTAAACGCATCTCTAAATCGCCCAAAGAATCCCGCAGAATGTTGGTTTCCACGAGTGTGAATCTCTACATCAGCCCCACTCTCGCCACGGGCTTTAGCTAAGGCTTTCAAAAGTTCTTCCTGCTCTTTATTTAATTTAGTTGGCGTGCTCACCTCAACATGGACTATTAACTCACCGCGACCATGGCCACGTAATTTATTCATCCCAAGATCTTTGAGAACTACAGTCCCGCCGCTAACAAAGCCGGGCTTAATTGTTACTTCATGAGGACCATCCAGAGTTTGAATCGCAACCTTGCAACCAAGTGCGGCTGATGTCATTGGAATCACGATTGAAATGTGCAGATTATTTCCATCGCGAACTAGAAATTCATGTGGGCTCTCAACGATTTCAACATAGAGATCTCCAGCTGGTCCCCCGCCTGGCCCAACTTCACCCGCACCACTCATCTGAATTCGATTTCCAGTTTCAACTCCTGCCGGAATTTTTATCGGAATAACTTTTCGGGAGCGAACTCGGCCATCTCCAGCACATTCACCGCACGGATCAGAGATAACACTTCCATAACCCTGGCATGCGGCGCATGGTCGACTTGTCATTACTTGGCCAATAATCGAACGCGTAACTTGTTGCGTCTCGCCTCGCCCTTTACAGATTCCGCACATATTTGGCTTTGTTCCATTTGCGCAACCAGATCCAGAACATTTCTCGCAATTTACTGCAGTCTCAAGATTTAATTCACGCTCTGCTCCAAAACATGCTTCAGCTAAATCTAATTCGACTCTAATAAGTGCATCTTGCCCAGCTCGCATTCGTGCACGTGGACCACGATTCGAAGCACCGCCGCCAAAGAATGCATCCATGATGTCGCCGAAACCGAAGTTTTGTCCGCCGCCAAATTGTGAGAATGGATCGCCGCCCAAGTCATAACGTTGACGTTTTTCAGGATCGCTCAAAATTTCATAAGCAGTTGTAATTTCCTTAAATTTTTCCGATGCAGTCGGATCAGGATTAACATCGGGATGATATTCCCGGGCTAGTTTGCGATAAACCTTCTTAATTTCATCGAAAGAAGAGTCGCGATCAACGCCAAGAGTTGCGTAATAATCAGCCATCTACGCCTTTTCTCCCAAGAAATGTCCGATGTAACGTGCAACAGTATTTACTGCGGCCATTGAACTCGCATAATCCATTCGCGTTGGCCCCAAAATTCCAAGGGCGCCGTGGTTAGTACTTCCAGTTCCATAACTCATTGAGACCAAACTTGTAGTTTTTAGCGAACTTTCGCCCTGTTCATCGCCGATCTTCACCTGCAGAGAACTCCCTGCATCAGAGAGTAGACGAAGTAAAACTACTTGCTCCTCGAGAGCTTCCAATATTGGATGAATAGCCATCGAAACTTCCTGGGTTGACCTAGCTAAATTTGCAGTGCCCGCAAGAACAACACGTTCTTCATCGGGATACTGAATGACCGCTACTTGCTTTGTTATCTGCGCAAGCAACTTTGCAGTACGCCCTAATACATCATCAAGATTATTAGCACCATCTAAAAATTTTTCAATTGCACGACGCTCTGGCGTCGAAAGTGGCTTTACTTCTGCCAATTTATCAACGAATAATCGATATCCACTATTTGTGGGAATTCTTCCTGCGCTCGTATGTGGTTGTTTAATCAATCCAGCATCTTCCAAAATTGCCATATCGTTTCTAATTGTCGCTGGTGAAACACCAAGGCCATGGCGCTCGGCTATTACCTTCGAACCAACAGGCTCTTCAGTCGCGACATATTCATCGACGATTGCCCGCAGAATTTCTAATTGACGATTTTGCATATCTAATTGCATTAACTTTCCTAATTAAACAATTACAAGAACGGCAGAGAGCAGAATCAAAAGTACGATAGCTGGAGTTGCACTCTTCATCTTGTTGGCCTTGGAGTGCGAATAAATAGCAACTCCCATAGCAATCCAAAGAATTAAGTTTGCTAGCCAACCAATTAACTCTTCAGGATATCTAATTGCATATATAAGTCCGATGGCGCAAACCGCTTCAACTAGTCCGATTAATCGGGCAACTCGATCGCCAATATTTACATCGCGAGTACCGGCTAAACCTTTTTCACTTCCGCTAAGTTTCATCGCACCAGAAGCTAGGAAAACTAGGGCTAAGAGGCCAAGCAAAATATCGTGGGCTAAATGCATGGTCAAACGCTACTACAACAAGATTTCGCGCACGATTCGATCTGCCATTAAACGGCCAGATTGGGTGAGTGAAATATCTCCCGCTTCCCACTTCTGCGCAGATAATTGCCCACCCGCTACATAACTCTCTAGGCGAGCCAAACTCGCGTTAGATAGCGTCGATTTCGCAATCCCTGATGGCAGGCGAATTTCCAACATGATTCGCTCACTCTCGATCTGTTCAGCAGATAGAACTTCGCTATCCATTATTGGCGATCCACTTGTCTCTAGAAGATTTTTATAAGTAGTTGGATGCTT